>CAYOGS010000017.1:0-274 GCA_964403435.1 uncultured Rhodospirillales bacterium
TTGAATGCCCGCGTTGTTCACCAGAATATCGACGCTGCCGAGGCTGCCATAGGTCGTTTCCACCATATCCGCAACCTGATCCGGCTTAGTGACATCAGCCGCGTGATAGAGCACCTTAACGCCGGCTTGCGCCGCCAGATTGGCGCGCTCTTTCTCAATCGCCGTCGCATCGCCGAATCCGTTGAGCATGACATTCACGCCGGCTTTGGCCAGGATCTGTGCGATCCCGAGACCAATGCCGCTGGTGGAGCCGGTGACAATTGCGGCTTTGCCT
>CAYOGS010000017.1:284-14561 GCA_964403435.1 uncultured Rhodospirillales bacterium
ATCGCTGATATCCTGTTCTGGTGCGCCGGTGCGCTTGCTTGATAAGTTATGACTGATACTAATACTTCCCTCAGTAGCAGCGGCAGGTTAAACTTTCCGTATCCAACTTGCAATGCAGGCCAACCCTTGGGCTTTCACCCCGCCCCCGTTCCACTCCATTATGCTGGACATCGTTTCGCCGGCAGCACGGACAGCGCTTTTGCCCGCGCCTGCGGCAATCACCTGCATCGGCCGCCAGAAAATACGTTGGACAGCTTATTGCTAGCGTTGCACCCGCCCCTCGCCGCCGATTGGGTCGAGACGGATGTAATCCGCACGGCTGACGATCAGTTGGTGCTGTGCCACGCGACGGATTTCACGCAACATGTCGAGCCTGACTGGCTTCCGCCCGGTCCCCACACACTGGATGAACTCACAGCCCAACAGGCTCTGACGCTGCCTCTTGGCGCCGCTGGCACGGCACGGCTCATGCCCCTGCCCACCTTACTGCAAACCCTACTAAAGGAACGCCCTGGCGATGGGCTGGTGGTGAATCTTGAACTCAAAGACGTACAAGGCACAATGCGCCCGCGCCGGCTGCCACCGCTGGCCACGCTGGTGCTGCGGGACATTGCAGCGGCGCAATTTCCGATTTCACGCGTGCGTTTTAGCAGCTTTTCACTGACCGCACTGGCCAACTTAACTAGCCAGGAGCCGGCTGCAGCCTGCGCCATGCTGTTTGACCTCCCGCTTTTGCACGGCGCACCGGCCAAACGTCTTTTTTCCGACGCTGCGGAAACCTATCTGCCCTTCACGCCCGAGCAGATCCGAGCCGTGCTGGAAATACTTCCCAATTTACGCGCCCTCCATCCGGAAATCTCCACGCTCACGGAAGAAACCGTGCGGTTGGCTGCATACCACAATTTGGATATCGCTACTTGGGTCTCGCAGGAAAAATCCCCCGCTGCTGATGCAGAGGCTGCCGGAGCGATAGCGAACGCCATCACCTTATGCCGCAATCATGCCGTCTCGCTGACTTTCATCACCGATCATATCGTGGACGTACGCCACTATGCAGCCAGTTGTGCCTAGGCTTGAATGACCGTCACATGCCCCATTTTGCGCCCCGGCTTGGCTTCCACCTTGCCGTAAAGATGCAGGTGGGCGTTGGGGCTGCCCAGCCAGTGAGGCCAGTCATGCACTGCGTCACCGAGCAGATTATGCATCACGGCTTTGCCGTATGGTGTGATGGCGCCCAATGGCAGGCCGCAAACGGCACGCACCAGCTGCTCGAACTGGCTGGTGGCGCAAGCGTCCAGCGTCCAATGGCCGGAATTGTGCGGGCGCGGGGCAAGTTCATTGATCAGTACCTGCTGCCCTGCTGCATTAGGCAGTGGCAGCACGAACATCTCCACCGCCAGCAAACCAATAACCTGTAACCCTTCCGCCAGCTTGGTCGCCGCCCTTACAGCTTCAGTTGTGAGCTCTGGGGATAATTCCGCCGGAGCTTGCGTCTGCGCCAGAATGCCGTTTTGATGGATATTCCGCACCGGCGGAAACGCCGTCGTGACGCCGTCTGCCCGCCGAGCGACGATGACAGAAATTTCCTCCCGGAACGGCACCAGAGCCTCCAGGATGGCCTGCCCGCCGCCAACCTCCTGCCACGCCGCTGCGAGATCGGCGCTGGCTTCCAGCCGTACCTGGCCCTTGCCGTCATAACCCATGCGGCAGGTTTTCAGGATCGCCGGCGCTGCGTGCCATGCAGCGAAAGCTTGTTTGAGTTCTTCCACTGTATCCACGGCAACGAAATCCGCTGTACCCAGCCCCAGCCCTCGAGCATAGGATTTTTCGCGCACACGGTGCTGCGCGACGTCCAAAACTTGAGCGCCGGGATGAACTGGCGTAATTTCTTGGAGAGCTGTCACCGCACTGACCGGCACATTTTCCCATTCCAAGGTTATGACGTCTACCTGCCGTGCAAACTGTCGCAGAGTATCGGCATCCGTAAAGGCACCCAGCGTCACCCGGTTGGTCACCTGTGCCGCCGGCTCTTCAGCATTTTGGCAATAAATATGGGTTTTATAGCCCAGCCTTGCCGCTGCCTGCGCCGTCATCCGCCCCAGCTGGCCGCCGCCAAGAATGCCGATCACGGCACCGGGCGGATAGGTCTGCAACGCGGCGCTCATGCCGGGCGCAGCGCCACGCTGGCGGTCTGCTTGCGCCGCCAAGCGGCATAAGCTTTGGCCAAGCCAGCATCCTGCAGCGCCAGGATGGAAACTGCCAGCAGGCCGGCATTGACCGCACCCGCTTTGCCCACTGCCAGTGTGCCTACCGGAATGCCGGCCGGCATTTGTGCGATGGACAGTAAGCTGTCCAAGCCTTGCAGGGTTTTGGATTCCACTGGCACGCCGAGCACTGGAACGCTGCTGATGGCGGCGATCATGCCCGGCAGATGTGCGGCGCCGCCGGCACCGGCGATGATAATTTGCACCCCGGCCGCTTGCGCGCCTTCGGCAAACTCATAGAGACGTTTTGGTGTGCGGTGCGCGGAGACGATTCGTACTTCATGCGCCACGCCGAAGTCCTGCAGCACCTTGGCGGCGTGTTCCATGGTCGTCCAGTCTGACTGGCTGCCCATCACAAGCACCACGACTGGCGTGCCGCCGCGCGGCGAACGCGATTGCTTCGATTTTCGAACGGTTTTTGCCTTGACTGGCTGACGCGTGGGCATTGTGCATATCCGCTGCGGTTTATAACGCAGCCGCACAATATCTTTAATTCTTCGGTAATCCAAGCGCGGATATGATGCCGCCTATGTTGGAAAAGCCCTTCCCGCTTGACCCTGATTTGCTGGCCGACGCCGCGCTAACGCCCGAGCAGCGCGCCTATTGGCTGCACTTCCGCACGGCCCATTCCCGCTTACAGCACCGCGTCGCGGAATTGCAGGAGCGCATGCAGCAGCAGGAGTTGGACAGCCAGGGCATGGTGCTATCACGCCTGGAGTTCAACCGCGAGGTCGCGCGGCTGCTGGCGCTGGAAGAACGCTATGGCGGCACCTCCAGTATTGTTTATTTCCATTGTGACAATCTCGACCATTTGACCAGCAAGCATGGCCGCAACGTCACCAACGCCGCCATCCGCATCCTGTGTGATACGCTGCTCAAGCATGTGCGCGCCTGCGATATCGTTGGCCGGCTTGATGGCGATGAATTCGGCGTCCTGCTGGTGCGTTGTGGCAATGACGACGCCTGGCGCAAGGCGGATAGCCTGGCTATGAAAATGCAAATGGCGGTGCAATCGGTCCACGGCCACGCCTTCGACCTGCTGGTCAGCTACGGCGCTTACAGCTTCTCGGGCAGAGAAGATGTAGCCACCGGGCTGCAAAACGCCGCGCAGGCCATGCTGAGCAAGGTACGCTAAACACTGCTCAAGTCGTACCGTAATATTCGCAGTTAATCCATTGTTAAATCTTAACAAGCCATGATGCGGGTTGGCGTCTTGTTAGCCAGTTTCCTGAGGTTCCGCTATGCCAGGCAATAAGTTTCATAATCTCCACTTAACCCGTACTCAATACCAGGCCAAAGGCAGCCTGTTCAACGCGATCGTTCGCCTCGCACACCCGGAATATCGCCCGAACTATATGCGGATATTGGGCGAGTTTTCGCCTGGCTTTATGCGCGCCGAAATTGCGTACAACGCCTTTGCCAAAGCCGAAGCCGACCGCGATGTCCTAACCGTGGAGTTGCGTGCTTTTCAATCCCAGCCTTTGTCCAAATCGTAATCCGGCTTCGCTGAGGTTGCTCTGGTCTCAACGGCACAACAACGTCTATATTCAGCAAATTCGCCACCACGATTGCCTGATCATGCCGCTGATTTTACTCCTGCTGTTCTGTGGCCTCCTGGTACCGGGCTTGGCTTGGGCGCAGCCAGACAGCCTGTTTGACATCAGCGGCAAGCCGCAAGACGTGGCGCGGCATATTCTGGATTTTCTCTTTACGGGCACTTCCGACATTTTCAGCAACGAGGCTGCGGGCAAGTTCCATGGTGTCCTGCGCCAGCTGTTCATGTATTACAGCGGCGCGCTGATGGTCTTTGCCGTGCTTGTCGTTTTGTATCACTTGATCGTTATGATCAGCGAATCTGCTCATTACGGCATACCATTGGGCAAGCGTAACAAGCAGATGTGGGCGCCCATACGCCTGGTCTTGGCCTTGGGGCTGCTTATCCCCATCGGCGGTTTCAGTTCCGCGCAGTTCCTGATCATGCAGATGACGCGCATGGGCTCCTCGCTTGCCAGCAATGCGTGGAACAGCTTTGCCGACACCATTAAACCGACACAGGTGACGCTGCACGGCTCGGCGCGGGTTGACCCGACCGCGACGATTGCGCACCTGGCCGCCATCGGCGCCTGTGTGAAATCCTACGAAATCACTTATTCCGGCCTGGCCACGGAACGGCTGGTGCCTTTTGTGGTGCCGCCGTTCCTCATCAGCAAAGAGGAAAGTGGAGAGAATTTCTCGCGTACCACATTCTTGGCAAAAATGGGTGACCCAGCCTTGTTGCCCATCGCCTGTGGCAATCTTTCCTGGGTAATGCCGGAGCCGGACATCACCGCCAGCACAATGTCGCGCGTCGCGGGACGTTTTGCCAAAGCACACCTGGTGGCCATCAAAGATATTCAGCAAGGTGCGCTGAACTTGGGCGGCAGCCTGGCGCTCGGCACGATCGGAATCTTCAATACGACAGAAGCTACCTATGCTCTCACTTTTGCAAAATTGGTGGAGACTTACCAAAAATCCTTCCTCGCTGCGATACAGCAAGACAAGATTACAATTGATAAATACGGCAACGTCGCCGCGATCAGCGACGAGCGCACGACTCCGACCGACGGCTATGGCTGGATGATGGCCGGCGTGACACTGCAGAAATTCGCGCTCACCGATACGGTCATGTTGACACCGGAGCTAGCAGCACCTGTGGTGACATTCCACTACCCTCTGTTCGCAGCCGTAAATGACAAGCCGACGTTGCTGCTGGCGCGCACGCTCAGCTTCGGGCATCTGCTGTTGCAGTCGCACGATCCTGCGGCATCATCCAAGGAACTATGGTTCAACCCGACGATTGACCATGGCAAAGGCCCAGTCAAACAAGCGTTGACCATGACCGCCAATATTCTGAGTCGCACTGAAGCCAATTTAGGCGGCCAAAGCATGCTCGATCCCGGCCTGGCAGAGTCAGGGGCTAACATTGGTTTGTTCAAGCCGATTGCGCTGGCTTTTCGCGCGCTGGATTTAGCCGATCAATTTTGGGCGGTGGCGGACTGGTCACCTCGCGCCAATAGTCCGGTTTTTGGACCAGCTATTATCTTCGGCAATCTGGCCCAAGCTGTGCGTGCGGCACTGCTCACGGCCAATCCTCGCGTCGAGGCCACCGCTTTCGGTCAGCAGAGCCTGCTCGATATAGATCAGCCCGCCGATTCCGCCCGTTATCTCGTCGCCGCTATCGGCCTGCTCATCTTCATTCCCGCACTGCTGCTGGTCTTCTTACTGCCACTGATACCCTTGTTGCATTTTGCCCTGGGCAGCGTGCTGTGGCTTATCGCCGTCTTTCAAGGTATTGCGTCGGCCCCCATTTGGGCGCTGACTTTTCTATCTCTGAAAGGGGAAGAACTCATCCCACCAGGCTCGCGGCTTGGTTTGGCGATTATCCTCAATATTTTTCTACGCCCGATTCTGATGGTCGTGGGCTTCATCACCGCCTTAATGTTGATGCATATGGGCTTTGCCATTCTGGAAGTTAGTCTGTCCTTGTTCCAGTATGATGGATTGCAAGGCAGCAAAACGCTGTTTTCCATCGGTACACTCATCTTGCTCATTATCTATCTTCTGGCAGCTTTCGCCATCACAAACGCAGCGATGAAATGCATCAGCCTATTTCCCGATTTTACGCTCAGATGGCTTGGCGCTTCCGGTGCCAGTGGTGCCGAAGAAGGCTCATCGGCAGGCGTAGCTGCCGCCGGTGCCAGCAGTGGTGGCACCGGTACGGCACAGGCAGCGGTGGGCGGCGGCGGCACAGCTGCCAACGGCCCGCAGCAAGTGTGGCAACGCAAATTGCTTGGTGTACTGGAACAGTTGTCCGATCACTTTGGCGGCAATGTGAAAAGCACTGTGCAGAATGCCGGTCTGTTTGCCCATCTCGCCGAACGGCCGGACGCTCCAGCACCGCAGACAGGCGGCGCTGGCGCATCTTCTCAGGTCACCGCGAGTCCCGGCACACCCACCAACGTCAACGTAACGTCCAATATCGGTGACTTGAGCACACGCACCACCGTTGCCCATGTGGATGCAGAATCAGCACGAAAAAGCGGCCGTACCGAAACAGCCATCGAAGAAAAGAATAGTCTTATGGCGCAAACCATCCGTGGCAGCCAGACGGACAAATAAACTCAATCGCAGCAATGCGAACGAGAATTACCGTGCGGCAGTCCTGCAGCGCACCAGCGCAGGAGCAGGGCGTACTGCCATGTGGTAGATGCACTCCTGTACTTTCAGGCGGAGAGCGTTCAGGCGCATCAGGCGCAGATTATTCCTGCGTTTGCGGCGCATTTCTTGTTCGAACATTTGCTGCAAATGTGCAGAGCGCAGCAGGAGACGGGAAAACCGGCCGGAAATTTTGGTTGCAATCATAACTGCTCCTCCTCAAGAATTTGGAAGAACATGCCCAAAGCCTAAGTATCGGGCACGCCCGTTGCGATCCGACATCACGACATAACCTTATGCCGTCAGAGGGGCCCGGCCTCGCATTCCCAGATCATATGGGTATCGTTGCGGCGATTGCAAGCGGAACCGCCACGGCCTGTGCGATTTTCCGATAAGTTCTCTTGTCTTCATCAACTTAGAGCTACGTTACAGACGCAGCTGCGGATTGGCGATTAATTCGTTTATTCTCCGAGGTAGCATCCGCTGCTCTTCGGAGGCTTTTTGAAAAATACGATCCGGCTGACGGCATTCCGGAGGAAACGGGTTGTCATCGAAAAAGCCTTTATTGCCGGTGACCATGATGACTGGCGCCTTGATCTGCAGGGCCGAGACTTCCTGCATCAGGCAGGCACTACCATTGGTCGAATCGCCACCATGCGGCGTGCCCCTGAAGCGCGTGTCGCCCGGATACTCGCCGTCCGTCACGATCAGGTCAATCTTCTTGCCCCCAGGTTGCACCGAGGCTCGCAATACATCGCGCGCCGTATCGTAATCCTCGCACGCGGTAACTTCATGCTTGGCCACCTGGAGCAACAGCACTTGCATGTTACGGACCATATCATCGTCATCAACCACAAGCACATGTGCCATGGTCATTCTCCTCAGCTAGGTTGCACGCCAGCCAGCAGCGCCGGTACGGCGGCAGCCAGACGCTTGGCAGTGAATTCCGTCTTATTGAAAATATGATCTGGCGCGCGGCAAACGGCGGGATAGGGATTCTGGCGATAGAAGTCCGGCTGCAGTGTTACCACAGCTACCGGTATCGGTAGCTGCAACAATTTCACATCATGCAGCAGGCAGGCACTGCCGTTACAATCGCTATCCGCATAGACACCTTTTTTAAAGCGCGTATCGCCCGGATATTGCCCGTCGGAGACGATCAGATCGAAGCTTTGCTGCCGCCGCAAAGCACCACTCAACGCCTGCTGTGCTGATTTATAGTCATGGCAGGCCGTGACATCATGCCCGGCCGCCGTGAACGCCATTGTGTAGAATTTACGCAGACCACCATCATCCTCTACATACAGTATCTTAGCCATTATTCCGGCCTCATCTGCAGCAGTTTTGGCACTTCGGCCGCCATCGCGTAATAATCAATCTCGGTTTTGCTGTAGAAGGCCACGGGTCGCAAGCATTCCGGCGGCAAATTATCCGGCAAAAAATCCTTTGGTTCCATGCTCAGAATCGCGACCGGCACTATGGCGCCCGCCGCCTTCAAATCCGCCAGTAGGCATAGGCTGCCTTCCCGCATACTGCGCTTGCCAAAGCGACTGTCGCCTTCATAGCGGCCGTCGGTCACTACAAGATCGTATGGTGCGTTTTGCTGAGCTAACACTCGTTTGGCCACGAAATAATTGGGACAGGCCGTTACCTCGTGCCCTGCCATCTCGAATGCTGTGGCGTACGCCAGGCGCGCGATCGGTTTATCTTCGACATAAAGAATGCGCGCCATGGTGCGAGGCCCTATCTGGGCAGTAACTGTGCAACCTGCGCGACGACAGCAGCCGGTGTCGTGGCAACACGGTCCATGACCGCGTCAGGCCGCAGGCAAGCTATAGGCAGGTTCGCTGGCGCAAAGACTTCCGGATTGGCGGCTACCGCCACCACGACCGGACGCTTGCCTGTTGCTTTCTCCTGCTCGGCCAGATCAACCAGCAGGCTTTGTGCGCCCAGCCGGTTGCGTTCGAACCATTGTCCCCCCGTGATGCCGGTCTTACCGTTATCACCCTGATAACCGTCGCCCGTCAGCACGGCGGCGAATGGCCCCTTCTTGGCCAGGGCCGATACTGCTGCATCATAGGTTTGCACTGTCAGCACGTCATGCCCTGCCTGCCGGAAAGCAACATCAATCGGATGTGAAGCCGTTACGCGGCTTTCAACGTGCAGAATCTGCGCCATGGTCTTCTCCTCGTTTGCCGAATGATTAGTCTGTCTTTTATGCCTGCATTACCGGCGCTGCAAGCCAGCAAATACTTGCAAGCCCATTGAAATTGCTGCAAAACCTAAACATGAGCAAAATCAATGTCCGCATAGCCCCTTCCCCTACCGGTTTGCTGCATATTGGCAATGTCCGGGCGGCTTTGTTCAACTGGCTGTTCGCCCGCCGCCACGGTGGCAGCTTTATGCTGCGTCTCGATGATACCGACCGGGAACGGTCGCGGGAGGATTTAGCCCAGTATATCGAGCGCGACCTACGCTGGCTGGGGCTGGATTGGGATAGGTTCGCCCGCCAGTCCGACCGAATGGGGCGCTATCATGACGTCCTGGAGCAGCTGAAGGCCAAAGGCCGGGTCTATCCCTGCTATGAAACACCAGAGGAACTTTCTCTCAAGCGTAAAACGCAACTCGCGCGCGGTCTGCCTCCGATCTATGACCGCGCCGCGCTGCGGATGACTGGGACGGAAAAAGCCGCGTTCGAGGCTGGTGGCCGCCAACCGCATTGGCGCTTTCTGCTCAGTGACGAAGATGTGGTGTGGGAAGATTTGGTGCAAGGACGCAAAGTTTTTGCCGCCAGCGCGCTGTCCGACCCCGTCCTGGTACGCGAGGACGGCGTGCCGCTCTATTCTTATTGCTCGGTGGTGGACGATATTGATTTTGAAATCTCGCACATCATTCGCGGCGAGGATCATGTCACCAACACTGCCGTTCAGATTCAAATCTGGCAGGCAATTTATGGCTTCCCGGCGCCGACCTTCGCGCATTTTCCTCTGTTGGTGAGCGGCGACGGCATTGAGATGAGCAAGCGCCTGGGCACGCTCTCCATCGCCAGCATGCGGGATGATATGGGGTTGGAAGCCATGGCCATCAACGCGCTGGTGGCGCGGCTCGGCACGTCTGACCCCATCATCCCCGCCACGACGCTGCAGGCACTAATTCCGGATTT
Organism: uncultured Rhodospirillales bacterium; assembly: GCA_964403435.1. Classification (GTDB taxonomy): domain Bacteria; phylum Pseudomonadota; class Alphaproteobacteria; order UBA9219; family RFNS01; genus JAGOHT01. The sequence goes on from CAYOGS010000017.1 coordinate 9,906, forward strand.
CAGCCTGGAGAAAGTCTCCCACGGCACGCCGAAATTCGAACTGGCGGAGCTGCAGCATCTGAGCGCGCGTATCTTGCACCAGATGGACTACGCACAAGTACGTGGCCGGCTGGCCGCTCTGGGCCTGACGGCGCTGGACGCTGATTTCTGGCAGACCATCCGTCCGAACCTGACCAAACTCAGCGACGCTAAGGATTGGTGGCAAGTGGCGCGTGGCGAAGTCACGCCACAGGTGACGGACGGTGCGCTGCTCGCCGCCGCTTTGCCGCTGCTGCCGCCGGAGCCATGGGATACAGAGACCTGGAGCGCCTGGACCAAAGCCGTGAAGGCCAAGACCGGGAAGAGCGGCAAGGATTTATTTATGCCGCTGCGTCAGGCGCTGACCGGCCATGACCATGGGCCGGAGTTGAAACATTTGCTGCCGCAAATCGGCGCCGCCAAGGTGAAGGCGCGCTTGACGGGTCAGGCCGCCTGAGATGCTCCGGCTTTACAACAGCATGTCGCGCATGGTGGAGCCGTTTGAGCCGCGCGATCCCAACCATGTCACCATGTATGTGTGCGGGCCGACGGTTTATGACTTTGCGCATCTCGGCAACGCGCGGCCGGTGGTGGTGTTTGACGTGCTGTATCGGCTGCTCAAGCGCCATTACCCCAAGGTCACCTATGTCCGCAACATCACGGATGTGGACGACAAGATCATGGCGCGCGCCAAGGAGAGCGGCGAGTCGATTGACAGCATCACCGCCCGCACCACGCAAGCCTATCATGACGATATGGCGGCGCTAAACACACTGCCGCCGGATATCGAGCCACGTGCTACCACCCACATTCCGCAGATGGTGGCGCTTTGCGAAACGCTGATTGCCAAAGGACATGCCTATTTGGCCGAAGGGCACGTGTTGTTTCATGTGCCGAGCATGGCGAACTATGGCGCCTTGTCTCGTCTGTCGCACGACGAACTCATTGCCGGTGCGCGTGTGGATGTTGCGCCTTATAAAAAAGACCAGGCCGACTTCGTGCTTTGGAAACCCAGCGCGATAGACCAGCCAGGCTGGGACAGCCCGTGGGGACGCGGCCGGCCGGGCTGGCATATCGAATGCTCGGCGATGGCGAAACAGCATCTGGGCATTACCTTCGACATTCACGGCGGCGGGCTGGATTTGCGCTTCCCGCATCATGAGAATGAAATCGCGCAGAGCTGCTGCGCGCATGACGGTGCGCCGCTGGCCAATTATTGGCTGCATAATGGCTTTCTCAGCATCAACGGCCAGAAAATGTCCAAATCGCTCGGCAACTTCTTCACCGTGCGCGAGCTGCTGCAGAAATATCATGGCGAGGTCATCCGCCTAGCGCTGCTCTCCGCGCATTACCGCCAGCCACTGGATTTTACCGAGGCGTTACTAGAGCGCAGCAAAAACACACTCGACAGCTGGTATCGCGCATTGCAACGCTTGGACAAAATACCAGAAGCAGAGCTTCCCGAAGACAGCTGGGATGATTTTGAGATTGAGGAATTTCTAGATGATGATTTGAATACCCCATACGCAATCAGTTATCTGCATGGAATGGCGACTGACCTGAACAAATTCACTCTCCAGTCGATTGATGACGTTATGAATGCAGCAATTAACGTTAAGCGCCGGCTTTTTTTGAATTCAGCAACTGCCCTTGGCCTCCTCCAACATGACCCAGAAGCCTGGTTCAAATGGCGGGCGGCTGGCCAAGTCGGGTTGAGTGATGCCGAAATTGAAGCCCAGATCGCCGCCCGCCTGGCCGCCCGCCTGGGCCGGAATTTCGCGGATGCCGACCGCATCCGCGACGAGCTTGCGGCACAAAATATCATTCTGGAGGACAAAGCCGGCGCCACCACCTGGCGGCGCGCCTGACGTTGCCTTGCCGATGTGATACAACTATTGATTGTATATATAGGAATCATATCTCGTAAAAGTATTTTTCCGTCAGCCGCAATTAATTACAATTTGGGCTTTCTCTGTCCCTTGGGATAAGATTGGCTCGATGGCAAAATTAACGGATATATTCCCGGCGTTCGGATCTGGCCGGCCGGCAAAAGACGCTGGCGATACCGATTCGCCGCGCGTTGTCTGGTTTAATGCAGCGCCATTGACGAATATTTTCCCGGCGCTCGGTACTGGCCGGACGGCAAAGGACGCTGGCGATACCGGTCCGCCGCGCGCCGTCTGGTTCGTCACCGCGCCTTTTGCCTTAACCCTCTCCGCCTGCGTCACGGCGCCATTGGAACCACCACTGGTGCCCGTGACACCAGAGGAACATGCCCGCGCGCATTTTTATGATCGGTTGAACGGCGAGTTACAACTCGACCCGAAGACCAGGGGCAGCTCGCTGGTGATGGATCCGTCGCGCTATCTTTCGGTCCGCAGTTTTGAGCGTCATGCCCGAAGAGACCTCAACGCATTGACCAACCGGTCGCATGACCAAATGCAACCACCCATTTGGCGCATAACCCGCCATTTGGACCAGGTGGCACAAATGGAGGAGAGCGCGAACCAAACCATCGGTGCCGACGGCAACGGCGCCGGACAGACCAGTAGCGGCATTCGCCCTCTGCTGGCTATGCAGTTCGCATTCCGCGCCTATTTTACCGACCAACACCCTGCAAGTCACCGCTATGTCTGTTTGGCTGTTGGCGCGCCTATGATGATGCCCTTTTCGCAATTCATGGAATTCGCGTTGGGTCCGGTCGCGCCAATGCGCACTGAATACACACCGCATTTTAAGCAAGCACTCGACTATATGAACGGAGACGGCACGGGCGGGGCGGCGCACGAAGCCGGGCATTGCATTCGCGGGACCAAACCATTGCCAGGCGAGACGCCGCTGGCCACCGTCCGCCGCATTGAAAGTGCCGCCGATGCGTTCGAGATGCTGTACCGCATCCGGAACGGCGAGTCAGATATGGCCAACAAAATTGAAATTAACGCACAGTGGCGCCGCAGCAACCTGACCATCGCGCGTATCTATGACCTGGAACATGACACTTCCGGAGCCATGCGGTTGATCCTTGACGACTTGCGCCGCCCCGCAACTCCGCAACAGCCAAGTCTGCAGCAGAGTCTGCAGACGCTGCCCATCAGTGCACTGGAAGAAAAGGCTCATGACTATGCGCGCCGCGCGCAATTGCAGGACTATCCGCATCTGGCCAATGAGCGGCTAAGCCGCAAAGAAAAACTCGCGCTTTCTGCCACTGTGGATGCCGAAATCGAATCTGTCAGCCGCTTTGTCTCTGGTCACCTTTTGCTGAAAAATTACGCGGGCTTTGATCCGGACCCGCTGCCGCTCAGCCGTGCGATCCGCATTCTGCAAGTCGCACACTCTGGCTATAATAATTTGGTGATTCCGAAGGACAGCACGTTATCGGAAGCCATTGTTGACCTCTTTAAAAAACAGCCGACCATGATGCAGGCTGCCCAAATTGTGGTGGATGACGAATTTAAACAGTATCCCACCTTCAGCATCCCTGTGAACGATGCTGCAGCGCCTAGCCCCAGCAAACCGGAACCGCAGCGCACTGCACCGGTCAATACTCTGCGCCGCTAGCCACTCGCCCATCTCTAGGATTTGTGCTTTATTTTCAATATGATAAACTTTGCATTCATCATAGATTAGGTGTTTTTTAAGCGGGGTCGATTAGTCTAGCTGAATATTAGAACGCGCATATTTTAGGAGTATATCATGTCGCAAGGTAATGCCGCATTCTCGGCTCATGGCGCGCTAAGCAAAGGCACTGAAGTGCGTATCGTCCGAATTTCCGACCGCGCCCAGGCGCTGGAAAAGCTGCCGCCGCCGGATACCAAACGTTGGGTCATGCGTCGCAAAGCGCAGGTGGTTGCCGGTGTGCGGAATGGGTTGCTCACCGTCGAGGAAGCCTGCTCTCGCTATAACATCTCGGAAGAAGAATATAAATCCTGGGTTAGGCTCATGGATAATCATGGCGTGCGTGCCTTGCGCACCACACGGCTTAAAGATTATCGCAGCCCGGCGGAGATCGCGCAAAGCGCCGCGGAGTAGAAATAGCTGCTTCTACGTCATCTTGCCGAGCAGAATAGCCCCGAAGATGATAAAACCGAAATCGCGGTTGCTGCGGAATTTTCGTAGACTATCGGCGGGATCGTCCGGCAACCATGCCAATAGCTGCCACGCTAGATGCAGCGCGGCGGCGCCAAGGCCCAAATAATATCCCCTTCCCAAGCCACCCTGCCAGCCGGCGCCCGCGAATAGTAGCATCGCCAGGACGGCAAAGAGTGCCAGAATGGGACGTGAGCGCGAGCCGAATAGCCGCGCGGTTGATTTTACCCCCACCAGCGCATCGTCCTGCTTGTCCTGATGGGCATAAATCGTGTCATAGACGATGGTCCAGGCGATGGCACCGCCATAGAGCCAAAGCACCTGGGGCGCCAGACCGCCTGTCGCCGCCGCCCAGCCCAGCGGAATACCACAATTGAAGGTCAGCCCCAAAAATAATTGCGGCCACCAGGTGATGCGTTTCATTAGTGGATACGTGCCAACCAAGAGTAAGGAGGCTACTCCTAGCCACACGGCCAAAGGCGGCAACATCAACAGAATTCCGAGACCGGCTAGGAGTTGTACAGCCAGCCAAAGCACTGCTTCGAACAGAGT
>CAYOGS010000018.1:0-8691 GCA_964403435.1 uncultured Rhodospirillales bacterium
CGGTATCGCTGTCGCGCATTTCGCCAACGATTATAACATCTGGATCGTGCCGCATAAGCGCGCGGATGATATCAGCGATGCTGTTGGCCGCGTTGTCCGTTACCGAGGTCTGATCAACCAACGGCATTTCATATTCCACAGGCGCTTCCACCGAGTAGACTGCCTTGGCCGCCCGGTCAATTTCTTGAATGATGCCATACAGTGTTGTGGATTTACCGGAACCCGTCGGCCCGGAAACGACAATCAGTCCGCCATCCTTGACTTGTCCATGCAGCGAGCGCCGCAGTTTTTGTGCCACCACGTCAGCATTTTCGAACAGCTCATCGAAACTGCGTAGATTCTCACGGTCCAGCAGACGCATGGTGATCTTTTCGCCGGCCGGCGCCACCGGCAAACATGCCACACGCACGTCAATCACACGCCCTTGCCATTCAAAGGCTAGTCGCCCGTCTTGCGGATGTTGCCGGTCAGCAGCATCCATCTTAGCGTCGGTCTTGATGCGCGTCACGATGGGGGCCATCACCCGGCTGGGAATCAAATGTTTGTAGATAATGTCCCCGTCCACGCGGTAGCGCACCCAGCAGCGCGCATCATCGTCTTGCAAGGTTAAGTGTATGTCCGAAGCACGGCTCTGCAGCGCCTCCGCCAAGATATCGTGCAAAGCTTGCTCAATCAGGACGGAATCGTCGGCCGTACGGCTAAGAGCTGCAAAGAGGCGCAGCAATCGTTCGCCAGGCATTTCGGACTGTTCACGCATCAACCGTGTCAGTTCAGCACGATCCCACGGCTCGATCTCGACGCTCTCCAACCGGCAGCGACCGCGAATGAGCGCTTCCGCAATGCTATCTATGTCCTCTTGCTCCAGCCTGTCGCCGACAGCAACACGCAACACGCCGTCCCGCATCTCCAGCAGGCAAATGCCCATGGCAGCCTGTGTCGCGGCCGGTACATAAAGGCGTAAGGCTTGCATCGTCAGGTCTTCGCGCAAGCGTGATGCCCTAAAACGCGTCAAGTTCTTTTCAGCAAAACCGTTGCGCTTGAGAATTTCAGTGATGGTAAAATGCCGTCCACGGGCGCGATGCACCGCCTGTTCCGCAATCGCCAGTTCCTGGTGGCGCGGATTGGCCGGCTTCCCGCTCTCTGGAGCGCCGGCATCTGGTAAAATAGCAAGCGGATCAGACACGAACGCAATACCTCAAAGACAGACCAACGGACGGCACCCGACCGAAATGGTTCACGCCTTATTTACCAGATGAAGATTGCGAATTACTTGACAGCTCAGATGGAATTTCTTCAAGGTTTTCCGTAGTTTTATTAACGGATTGCCCTACAGCCGGCCGGTAGCCCGATGCCCCAAGGCGTAGAGAACGATGTCGTCCATCGGCCAGAACGCGGGCTTCACGATCTGTTAAGGAAAGCAGCCTAACGGCCACGCCGGCCATCTCAACAGTCTTACCCACCTCCACGCTGCGTGTGGTACCTTCACGTTGCAGGATTGCACGCTGCCCGACCACGCCAATCAGAAACAGCTTATCGTCCACACGCGGTAACACTGGTGGTCGGGATTCGCTGCGCACTGTCACCGGCAGATTTCCGGCCACAAGTTCCAGTTCTGATGGGCTGGGTGGCACCATTGGCTTATGTGTCGTGTCTGGCACCGGCATTGCCTCACTCATCGGCATCACACTGTCTTTTTCTCCAGACACACGTCCACGCACGGGGATAACAGTAAAACCGGTTTTTCCGGTATGCCTAATGATCAAATCGGTGGCAATTGTACCTTTAGCCTGCGGTTTCCATTTCAGGGTAATTGGGCAGGACGCATCCGGCTTCAGTTCCTGATCCGTCGCGCAGCCTGCAAGCAACCGTTCAAGCTGCTCATCCACCATAATGAGATCAATCGCCTTGATGGTGAGCGGCTCTGGGCTGTCATTGACCATCAGTACCGTTCGCACCGCCGGCACGCCGCCGAGTTCGACTTCACCGAAATCCAGCGGCTTCATATCGCTATTGCTGAGGTTAAGACCTTCGCCCCGTGTCGCGCTCTTTGCATCTGCTATCGCCTTGCCCTTAACCAGCGCACGTCCGATACGGCCAACACCATCATGCCGCACCAGAATTTCCACGCTCCAGGCACCGGCACTCGTCGGAGTGACATTCAACGCCACCGTGCAGCGGCTGGCACCGGTGATTTTACTGCCAGCTTGGCAATCGCCAGCTTCACGCTGCACCGTGACATTGCCATCGCCAGTCACGGCCACGTCGTCCAGCGTCAACGCCACACTGGTCGTATTTACGAAGAACAGGCTGACGCGCCGACTAATACCGACGGTAGACTCCCCAGCCTCAAAGATTTTCGGGTCGGCGACCAAGGCTTCACTGCTGTTGGCTTTACCGCTAGCCGTACCCGGCTCCATAAAGGCGGCATCGCGCGCCGCGCTAGCGGGTGCCAGAAACAACAGCAGGCATACCGTCCGCCAAACCATGTTCATGGCTGCTCCAACGGCGTGAATTTCTGCAGAATTCGCCCCATTTCGCCTTGCAGCAAAGCCTTATTGACTGGTTCGGATTGTGTCACGACCGGGCGCTCAGGTTCTGGCACCACTCCGGCACGAGTCGGTAGTCTGTCAGCTGTTGACGAGCTGCTCTTGCTCTGATCACTAAAGAAGATGATCGCGGGTTTCATCAGGATGACCAGTTCACTATTCCGCGAAGTGTTCGCGCTCCGCAGCGGCACTTCATTCAGTAGCGGTGCGTTAAAACGATCGCGCGCCAGATCGTCGCGCGCCGAGGTCATGCCAGCCAGCAGCACATTGTCGCCCGGCCGCATCCGCAGCACGGTTGAGAAATCGCGGTTCGTCGTCTCTGGCAGTTGCAGTGTGGTGGCGCCAGCCGTGACAGATTCGATTTTCACGAGATCAGTGATCGCCACCGCCAGTGTCGAGAAGATGACGCCGGACTCATACGACCCATTGACGTTGATCTTCAACCCCGTTTCCAGTTTATCCGTTGAGACCGTATTGGTGCCCACACCGGTACTTCCGGTCGTGGTGCCGGCCACTGTATTCGTCAATTGTCCAACGGAAGACACATAGCTACGCGTGCCGCCGACCCGAAATTCTGCCGCCGACCCGGACACAAAGGTCAGTTGAGGGTTGCTCAATGTCTGTACAGCACCTTGCGTGGACAAGAAATTGGCGACAACCGTGGCACTAACTTTACCGCTCAACACCGCGCCCATGCTGACGCCACCGGTGATTGCGTTGAGGGCGGTGGCGGAGTTGAGGCCGACTTGCTCGTAATTGCCTCCGAAATCGGCGATTTTCAAATCTTTCCAGTTGATGCCGCGCGACGCGGTGCTGTCTAGAGAAACTTCCCAAATATACATCTGCAGCACGACCAGCGGCCGACCGTTGCGCAACTGTTCCAGGTAGTTGCTGACCCGCTCCTGCCCCTCGACATTCGTGGTATAAATTAGATTTCCACCAGCCTCGTCTGCCTCTGCCTTGCTGCCCGCTAGGCGGCTAATCGCCTCGACGATACTGTTACTCGCCTTACCGCCGCTGCTACCGGTCACAGCGCGTTCAATCGGCGGCAGTTCGATGATGAAACTTTGTTGTTCTTTCAGTTCCAGATTGCCTTCACGTGCCGTGCAAAATATGCGCGCGGCGGCACAGATGCGCTGCACAACCTTAGGCAGCGGCCCGCTTAGATTAAGCAAAGTCACCAACCGGTCGTCGAATTTCGTGCCGGCATAGGATAGAGAAATATCGGTGCCACTTAACACGGCTTCCAAAGCAGCGACCACAGGCACCTGCTGGAGATTAGTCGTCGGTATGAGGATACGCGCCGGGAGATCGTCGCTCCGGCCAAGTTGGCGTTCACGCAAACCATTGCCGACCCTTAGAGTCACGATTGAGGGATCATCTTCGCCGCGCACCGTCTCGTCAGCCGCCGGCAATTCGGGTAAACCGGGAGGGTGGCTGAACATCCGTTTGGCTGTTGGCACGTCCCACCCACCACTGCATCCAACAAGCAGCGCCACCAAAATGGCCAGACCGGAAATTTGCCCATAGCGCGACGCGCTCAACACAATATTTCACTCCAATGTGACTCGACGTATTGCTCAACAACGCGCAATGCGGACAGGTTAGTCAAACGCTTCGGCAAAATGCCTTGACCGGTATCCTGCAGGTTATGCGGTCGGCCATTGAGAAATAGTTAACCAGTTACCGAGTTAAACCACTGATATAACGCAACAAATTGTTGCCATTTTATCACGGATAGAAAGAACACGTACCGAAGGGTAACTGACTTGCAGACGCTTCCTGAAAAGCGCGTTCTAATAGCGAAGCTACAACTTTAGACTTGGCTCATGCTTCCACCACGCCTCACGCTCGTTACCGGTGCCACTGGATTTGTTGGCTCGGCTGTTGCGCGCTGCCTAACCGCGGCAGGCTGGCCCTTACGACTCCTTACACGCAACACCAGCAACCGACGCAATCTTTCGGGACTGTCGGCGGAAATCGCCGTCGGTGACCTTACGGACGAAGCGTCCTTGCATGCAGCGGTTAAAGGTTGCGACGCACTGTTTCATGTGGCCGCCGATTATCGTATCTGGGTGCCCAACCCCATGGCAATGCACCAAGCCAATGTCATCGGCACCCGTCGCCTACTCGAATTGGCGCAGGATGCTGGCGTCAGCCGCATGGTCTATACTAGTTCAGTTGCCACGCTCGGATTACACCCTGACGGCACGTCAGCCGATGAGAATACGGTCTCCAGTCTGGCCACCATGGTCGGGACATATAAAAGATCTAAATACTTGGCCGAACAAGCGGTGCATGAATTGATAGCCGGGCGCCAGTTGCCCTGCGTCATCGTCAACCCCTCGACCCCTATCGGTCCGTTTGACGTCAAACCAACCCCGACCGGCCAGATGATTGTTGCCGCTGCTCGCGGCAAAATGCCTGCCTTCGTGGATACAGGCCTGAATTTGGTGCATGTTGATGATGTCGCCACCGGCCACCTGCAAGCCTTTCTGCACGGCCAGCAGGGTGAGCGCTATATTCTCGGTGGTGATAATTTGCCGCTCAGCGCGATTCTAGCCCTCGTAGCGCAAGCGACCGGACGTCACGCTCCACGCATAAAACTGCCTATTGCCCCTCTCCTTCCGGTCGCTCTGGCGGCTGAGATGCTTGCGCGCTTCACTGGCCATGAACCTCTCGTGACGCGAGATGGATTGCGCATGGCGCGTAAGAAGATGTATTTTTCCTCAGCCAAGGCTGAGAGTGAACTTGGCTATCGTCACCGTCCGGCAAATGCCGCGGTGGCTGACGCCGTATGCTGGTTCAAGCAAGAGGGGTATTGCTGATGCTGCTGCCAATCCTCACCGTGCTGTGCTGTTTCGCCTGGACCTGGTTGTTGTGGGGGCAGGGCAATTTCTGGCATCTCGTGCTACCACGCCCCTTGCCGGTGCAGCCGGCCTATTGGCCAGAAGTCGCCATCATCGTGCCCGCCCGCGATGAAGCTGCCATGCTACCCAAAACACTCCCGGCCCTGCTGGCGCAGAATTATCCAGGCAACTGGCGCATCCTCGTCGTGGATGATCACAGCACGGACGGCACGGCCGCCAGCGCGCAGAGTCTTGCTGCTGCGCGCGGTGCCGTTGATCGACTGCAGATCATTCACCCCCCGACCTTGCCTGCCGGCTGGAGCGGCAAGGTGCACGCCATGCATTGCGGTGTACAGGCCGCAGGATCGGTGGAATATATCCTGTTCACTGATGCTGACATTCTGCACCAGCCAAACAGCCTACGCTTCCTGGTAGCGCGTGCTATGTATGACCAGCTTGACCTGCATTCCATGATGGTGAAGTTGCATTGCAGGAGTTTCTGGGAAAAATTGCTTATTCCTGCCTATGTGTATTTTTTCCAGATGCTTTACCCGTTTCATTGGAGCAATACGCCAAGCATGAAGGTGGCAGCCGCGGCCGGCGGCGTGATGCTGGTCTATCGCCCGGCCCTGGAAGCCATCGGCGGCCTTGAAAGTATCAAAGGCAAGATCATTGACGACTGTGCCCTCGCTCGCGCCATCAAATTTCGCTCGAACCCAACTCCACCGCGCACACTCATCACTCTCGTACATCACGAGGTCGTGAGCCTCCGCGAATATGCATCGCTCATGGAAATCTGGCGGATGGTCGCCCGCACCGCCTTTACGCAATTGTATCATTCCTGGTTATTGTTGATAGCTACGATCGCCACGTTAGCGCTTGTTTTCCTGCTACCGCTTTACCTGCCTGCGCTCGGCCACCTCTACACCATCACCGGATTTGTACTGTTGTCGGGCATGCTCTATAGCTATCTGCCACTCATCAGTTTTTACCGCATCAATTTTCTTTGGGCAGCTGCCCTACCCATCGCCGCCATGATCTTCATGGGAGCAACTGTTGATTCGGCTTTCCGTTACGCCTTCGGGCGCGGGGGTCAATGGAAGGGTCGCGCTCAGGCCCATTTGACCCCGACAGTTGCACCTCCTGTCTCCGTGGATCCAGCTTCAGCACCACCAGCTGTGCCAAACCCTTGACGGATTTCTCCATGGAACAAAATGTTTCGCTGGAAACCCCCAGTGGTAAACATGCTGGAACGGAAAATTTTCCCGTCGGCTCACTGCTCATCCGCGCCGCCTTGCGCCCACATGTCCACGCATTCTACCGCTTCGCCCGGGCGGCTGACGATATTGCTGACAACCCCTTACTCGATCCCGACGCAAAAATTGCCGCATTGGACCGCTTTGCCGCAGCTCTGCAGGGCGTTGACGACGCGATGGCTCCAGCAGCGCTGGCCATGCATAAAAGCTTAAGTACCAGTGGAGTCTCGCCGCAGCACTGTCTAGATTTGATCACAGCATTCAAGCGCGATGCCAAGCAGTTGCGTTACCGCGACTGGAACGACCTGCTGGACTATTGCCGCTATTCTGCCGCCCCTGTTGGGCGATATCTGCTTGATCTGCATAGCGCTCCCACCTCCGCCTGGCCCGCCAACGACGCCCTTTGCGCCGTCTTGCAGATCATCAACCACCTTCAGGACTGCGCCGATGATTACCGCACCCTGGATCGAGTCTATTTGCCACAGGATATGTTGAGCGCATCCAGCGCTGACGTAAGCATGTTGGCAGAAGCCCACGCTGTGCCGCAACTGCGCATGACCCTTGACAACCTACTCGATAAATTGGAACCACTCTTGGCCTTGGCATGCACTTTTCCGCCTCAAATTCCTGCCTGGCGCCTGCGGTTCGAGGCAGCGATCATCGTCGCCTTGGCAGAAGCTTTGGTAGCACTGTTGCGACAGCGCGATCCGTTATCGGACAACGTGAAACTCGGAAAATTTGCCAAGCTGCGTGCCATCTTGCGTGGCCTGTTGGTTCATGCTTGGTAGCGCGATGATCTCACCAACCACCGACGCCGGGGCGCCTGCTGCCGTCCTGCAACAGGACATGCGCCGGCGCGTCGCCGCCGCCAAAACCTCATTTGCCGCCGGTATGGACGCCTTGCCGCCACCGCGCCGCGCCGCCATGCACGCGCTTTATGCCTTTTGCCGAGCCGTGGACGATATTGCCGACGACCTGCCAACCCGTGCGGAACGCTTCGCCGGCCTCGCCACCTGGCGCCAAAATATTATCCGCCTCTTCCGCTATCGACAAGTTGACGATCCCATTACCGCAGCTTTACTGCCGGCAGTGAGCGAATTCGGCCTGATTGAGCGCGACTTTCAGGATATCATTGACGGCATGGCCATGGATGCTGACGCTCCCATTGTGGCCCCGGACGCCGCAACGCTGGATATATATTGTGACCGTGTGGCCAGTGCCGTCGGCCGCGTCTCGGTGCGTATTTTTGGTGACTCCAGCCCGGAAGCTATGCAGGTGGCACACCATCTCGGTCGAGCCTTGCAGATGACTAATATCCTGCGCGATTTGCATGAAGATAGTCAACGCGGCCGACTCTATTTGCCGCGCGAAGATCTCTTGGCGCATGGGTTACCCGCCGGACTCGAAGCACTTGAACATCCGCAGCTTGCTGCCGTCTGCTGCGAGTTGGCAGTGCAAGCCGCGACACACTATAAATCTGCCGACACTGCCATGCGCCTCTGTTCCCGCCGCACGATGACACCGGCACGCTTAATGGCTGCCTATTACGACGCAATTCTCCGTCGTTTGCAGCGCGACGGTTGGCGCGATATCCGGCGCCGCGTCAAGCTACCGGCCTGGCACAAAGTGTGGATCATACTGCGCTACCGTTATTGAGCCATCCATCCCGGCATGCCATAAGAAGATCATGGATCAGGCGGAACCGCATATTCACATCATCGGCGCTGGCATGGCTGGCCTCTCCGCGGCCATGCATCTTTCACAAGCGACGAAGAACATTACACTCTACGAATCCGCCAGCCATGCCGGCGGCCGCTGCCGCTCGTATCTCGACCGCGATTTAGGCGTTCGCTTAGACAATGGCAACCATCTGGTGTTAAGTGGCAACGTTATCCTGCGCGACTATCTCATGCTCTCTGGCGCGGAGGATACGCTCATCGGCCCCGATGAACCGATATTCGATTTCATGGATTTGCGCGACAGTCGGCGCTGGCGCTTGCGACTCGGCAAAGGCATCATACCCTGGTGGCTGTTCAGCTC
>CAYOGS010000018.1:8701-11906 GCA_964403435.1 uncultured Rhodospirillales bacterium
CGTTCTGCGCGCGCGGCCACATGAAACGGTGGCCGACCTCACGCGCAATAGCGGCAAGCTCTATGAACGATTCTGGGAGCCGCTTTGCATAGCAGTGCTGAACACTTTGCCGGAGCAGGGTTCAGCGCGATTGCTCGGCACGGTTCTGGAGCAAAGTTTCGCCCGCGGTGGTGCGGCCTGTCGTCCGCTTTATCCGCGTTATGGCCTGTCGGAAACCTTCGTCCATCCCTGCCTGGGCAAATTGCAGTCCATGGGCATCTCTCCGCAATTCGGCCGCCGTCTGCAACGTCTAGAATTTTCTGATGGCCGAGTCAGCACACTGCATTTTGGCAATCTGGTAGTCACATTGCAGCCCCATGATTGGGTTATTTTAGCCGTTCCGCCCTGGGTCGCGCAGGATTTGCTGCCCGACCTGGAAGCACCGAACCAGTTCAGTAGCATCATCAACGCCCACTTCCGGCTAGATTTACCCACCGAGATGCATGGCTTCACCGGTCTCATCGGAGGGGTCGCAGAGTGGGTCTTCGTACGGCCTGGGGTTGCCTCCGTCACTGTGAGCGCTGGCGACCGCTATGCCGAATGGACGGGCGAACAACTTATCACCGCCATCTGGCAGGATGTCGCGCGCTGCTACAAACTTGATTCGACCGCCATCCCACCGCACCGACTGGTGAAGGAGAAGCGCGCCACTTTCGCCGCGACACCCGAGCAAGATGCCCGCCGCCCTAAAGCCCGTACCAGCTGGCAAAATCTGCTTTTGGCAGGCGATTGGACGCAGAACGAGTTACCTTCCACCATCGAAGGCGCGATCAGAACCGGCTTACGTGCCGCACAGATCGTTACCCGTTGGATGGCTTTGTAACCAAAAAAAGCGGCCGCCACAATCTCTTGCAACGGCCGCCTCATCTTCAACCAGAACTTTAGAATGTCAGCTTGCCCCGCAACGTGACAGCATGCTGCACATCCTTGGTGTTGTAACGACCATTATAGGCCAAGGCGGCAGAAAGCCCCTGCCCCACATCTTTGCTCACGCCCAACCCTACCAGCGCGAAATCTTGTTGCGCTCTATCAACCGGAGTGGCGAAGGAAGTGCCAGCACCGCCAACGAAACTCGTGTCTACCGAACGCGAACCGTTGAGGAACTCCCGCTCGTAGGCCACCGACAGGCTTGGCACGAAGGCGCCGAGTGAACTGGCCACCTCGCCGGCCAGACGACCACCGAACTTGAAGCTCAGTGAATGCGTATTCTGACTGCCTACTTTCAACGAAGCCGTACCGGCCCCGGTTTCCGTGAATCCGCCCAGATGACCATATTGATACTGCAACTGCGCGAATGGCCCGGCCACGACATTCTTCATCACGCCCGAGGTGCGACCATCATCCAAGGCGAAATCATAGCCGCCGCCAAATGAAGCACCGGATTGCACGCCGTCGGCGCTGCCGTTGGCGGTGGCGGAAAATGCACCAACGCTGATGTTGCGGTCATAGCTGTAATCCACATAGCCAATATTGGCCGTGGCATCGGCGTAAAGCCCACTGCCGTCGGCATAACGGCCGAAAGCGATCAGATTATAGCTTCCGGTCGTGCTGCTCGAACGGTTATTGTCAACGTTCGACACGATGCGATTGATGCCAATACCCCCGCCAACAGTTATATTCTTATCCAGATCATAGGCGACGCCGCCGGTGCCAACAAACCCGTCATAAAGGAATCCGGCCTGGTTGGTGGTCGCGTCGTGATCGCCGCCGATATAGCCAAGATTGAGAAATGCACTGAGGCCGTCGCCATTGCTCCAGGATGAGGCAGGGCTGGCCATCGCCGTCAGCTTATGCAGATTGTCGGTCGCGGGGCCGGGACCAGCCGCTGCAACCTGCCTGAACGCGGCACCTTCCGCCAGTTGTGCCGGCGCGGCTCCGAAAGCGCCCATGCCAGTCCACCGCGCGACATCCTGCAAATTCGCTTGCAAGCCGACAAAGGCATTGCTGAACGGAATTTGCGGAAAGCTGTTGGCACTAACTTCGAGCGCGTTTTGCTGCTCGGCCAACGAACCCATGCCTGCAATATTGGCCATGATCGAACTCAGCGCACCGCTCGTATTGCCGAAGAGAGTATTGAATGCGCCGCCCACGGCTCTCTGATACGGTGTGCTGCCCAGCGCGGCAAAATCCGATCCACCCCCGCCTGATTGCACGGTCACAAACCGGATCAGGTTCGCCAGAAAGGCCGCCGTATTGGTACCCCCAGGATTTGCTTGCATAAAGTTGATATCAAAAACTGCGACCAACGACCCCGTCGGGGCATTCGTCAAACTGCCAACCCCCCAGGCAATGGCCGAACAGACATTGTTGCTGTCACGCGTTAGGCACTGTCCGGTGCCGATGGTCGCTTGCGTGATGCCCCCAGGCGCCAGATAGCCAATCGTGGTGATGGGGTTCGGTGTTTGCGCCGCTGGCAAGACATCCTGCGCGTTGTTTCCTGAAGCGAATGTCGGCGTCCCGCCGCCGGCTGCTGTAATCAAGCTGACGACGGAGTTGTTGCGGTTCGTAAAAGCCGAGTTCTCGCCCATGACGAACATGGCGCCGCCACTTTGCAGATAATTGACATATTGTGTTTGCTCGCCACCCGAAATCGGATCTGTTCCAGCAAAGCCAAAACGCACATCCCAGATTTGCTGATAGGGCGAAAGCGACCCTGGCAATGAGGTAACTGTTGTGGTGTTAAGCCCCGTTCCGCCTAATTGCGTGGCCAAATTGCTCGACACATCATCATCCAGACCACCACCAAGCCCTTTATAAATTAAGGCATCATCTGCATGGGCGCCGCCGACAGCGGTCAGCGAAACAAAGGCGGAAACAGCAAGCAGCTTAAAAAACGCGGCGCGGGTCATGGCAAAACTCCGGAGATAGGTTGAAATAACGAGGGAAAAACAAAAGCAACGAGTGTTTTTTGCACCTTAAGCTCTTTTTTTGCCTAGGCAAGAGGGAGGCCTTGCCAGCACATAAAATACTTGCAGAACAGCACTCTTGTGCTCATTTGGTGACTCATTTTGGTAACCGACGGCGGCAAAGCCCTAGTCTAAAAAGGATAGTTACTATAAATCACCACGAGCCGCGGGTCGCCCGCTAAACTTTCGGGCGTGATGATATCCTGTTGCTTGATAACGGCCAGGCATGACCAGAAAATAGTACCCCTAGGGTCATTCAA
>CAYOGS010000018.1:11916-14355 GCA_964403435.1 uncultured Rhodospirillales bacterium
AGGTTTCGAAACTTTTTGTCTCCGGCGTCTGGCACCGCGGATGATCCGACCAACGCTCCCGCAACAGCTTCTGCACGGCGAAATTCTCCAAATCCAGCATGCCGGTTTTCTGCAACTGTCCGAGTTTGATGCCAGCACCACTCTCGTAGGCGCGGTAAGCCAGTTCGCTGCAGTAGATTTTGTCATCAGCCAGCGTGAAGTGGAAGTCATACTCCTTACCATTATCTTTTGCCGCTGCAGCCAACACGCCCTCCGCCTGTGCCGACGTCAAGTCCGGCAAGCGCATGATCTCTAGCCGCTCGCCGATCCCCTGTTTGATCCATTTGCTGAACGATATTTCCCGCACCGGCCCCACCGCCTCCACCACCAGCGGTGTTTTGCCCGGCCGCAATTTGATGATGCCAACATGCGTGAACCAGCTGTGCGACGCGAGCATGATCGCCGTGGTCTGATGCGAGTGGATAGTCTGAAACACCAAGTCGCCGTCCTGCAATGGCGGCAGCGAACGCGGTGACGGCTTGGTATAAGGCAACCAAACCCCAAGCGCTGCGCCAATCAACGCTAGCAGCAGTAAAAACACTAAAAACAAGCGTCGCAGGAATCGCAGCAGTAGCACGTCTATTCGCCGAACAGCGGCAACGTGGCCTGCCGACAGCGGATATTGCAGGCGGCCCTAGACTGGCCTCGCGGTAGGCCGGCGTATAACTCTTATCCAACATGACGTCGCCATTATGGGTGATGGTCACCGCCACCTGCGCCGGACCGGAAGCGATGCTAATGCTGCCGAAGCCATGCGCTTGCGGTGGCAGAGCGCAGCCGGATTGCATGATCATCGCGCCCTCGCCGTCACACACCAGGCCGGGTGCGTCGCAGCCTTGGAAAGGCAGGCTGCCGCGGCAGGTCATGCCCTTGCCATCCATGGTCAACTTGAACACATAATCGCCGGCCAGCCAGGTACGCTCCGATGGCACGTCCAACGTCAGCCCGTCTACGCAGGCGATGGCGGGGCAGGCCAAGCGCGCCGCCACCGCCTGTCCAGCCGCCAGCACCGCCAGGCCAAGCACACAAGCGACGACAGCAGTCGCGCATTTCATTTCGCGGCGTCCATATCGGCGAAGGCTTCTTCCCAGCTGCCCTTGGTCGCCGCCTTGGAATATTCCGTCGCCCGCGCTTCGAAAAAGTTCGCGTGTTCGGCACCGTTCAGGATTTCATCCATCCAGGGCAGCGGATTTTTGGCCACGCGATAAATCGGCTGCAGCCCTAGCTGCGTCAGCCGCCGGTCAGCGATATAGCGGATATAGGATTTCACATCCTCGGGACCCATGCCTTCCACGCCGCCCAGCTCAAACGCCAGATCAATGAAGGCGTCTTCATGATCAACGATGGTATCGCAGGCCAGATACAATTCGCGCTGGAAACTCTCTGTCCAGATATGCTTGTTCTCCTCAACGAAAGTGCGGAACAGGCGGATGATGGAGATGGTGTGCAAAGTCTCGTCGCGCACCGACCAGGTGACGATCTGCCCCATGCCCTTGAGTTTGTTGAACCGCGGGAAATTCATCAAAATGGCGAAAGACGCAAACAGCTGCAGCCCTTCCGTAAAGGCGCCGAACACCGCCAGTGTGCGCGCGATTTCCACCGGGCTGTTGACGTTAAAGCCCTGCATGTAATCATATTTGTCTTTCATTTCCTTATAGCGCAGGAACGCAGAATACTCGACCTCCGGCATCCCGATGGTATCGAGCAGGTGCGAATAGGCGGCGATATGGATGGTCTCCATGTTGGAGAAGGCCGCAAGCATCATCTGCACTTCCGTGGGCTGAAAGACGCGCGAATAATGCTTCATGTAGCAATTATTCACTTCCACATCCGCTTGGGTGAAGAAGCGAAAAATATGCGTGACCAGATTGCGCTCACCAGCATTGATCTTGTGGTGCCAGTCCTTCACGTCGTCGGCCAGTGGCACTTCCTCCGGCAGCCAATGGACCTGCTGCTGCTTAAGCCACATTTCATAAGCCCAAGGATAGCGAAACGGCTTATAGACCGGGTTGGGAGTCAGAAGATTGGACATGGCAAACCTCACATTCTCTGTAAATTTTAAGCTGATTCTACCTGAATTGAAACGTCCTTAACTTCTCGGTTAGCTGCTTCCTTGTAAGCAACAACCATAATGCTCAGAAACATTAACCCCGCCACATCATTTAACACTGCACCAAGTATGGCAGCCGGCATCTCGTCAGGGCTGAAGGCCCAAACATAACGCAGCAAGAGTACGGGAGCTGCTAAAAATACAGTAGCAACCATCAATGCCAGCGCCATGTCACGCCCAAAACCTTTTGACTTGCGCCAAACGGAACGCACGCCTGATTTCTGGTCGGACAAGACATCCAATAGAAGAAAAGATAATCGGAACTGTATGACCAAAGCAAAAAAAATGCC
>CAYOGS010000019.1:0-12630 GCA_964403435.1 uncultured Rhodospirillales bacterium
TTGCGCCATTTTTCTCCATGGCCAGCGTGCGGATTATCTGCCAGTGCAGAATGATATGGAATACACGCCGCTGTTCGCCGACGAATTGGGCGAAGGGTTGCAAGATCGCATCACGACACTGATGCCGATTTCGGCAGGGTATCAAAGTTCATGGCGAGTGCCAGATGCCGTGGAGCGCATCACCCAGTTTATGCAGGTAGCTACCCCACTGACGCAGAAAAACGAGTTAGTACCGGCGCCCAAAGCTGCGCCTGCATCCAATGATGTCGCGAAGCAGAAAACCGAGCCGCAACGTATTGTTTATGTGGTGCGCGCTGTTGATATCGTACTGGCCTTCGCTACCATTATGGCCTTCATTATGCTGGTGACCTTTGTGCCAGAAGGCGCCATCCGGCGTTTCGTAGATTTTTCGCGTAGCTGGTCAGTCACCCAAACGGAAAATGGCCATAACCAGCCCTGATGTGACTTGCGCCAACCTGGCAGCAAGACCATATGTTGGCGGGTGGAGGGAATTAGCCATGTTTGGACGCATAATTTTCCTTAGTTTAATCGGTCTTTGGCTGTGCATGGTGCCAGCGCAGGCTGAAATCCTGCCCTCAAGCCGTGATCAAATCACCATGAGCTTCGCGCCGCTGGTCAAGCAGACGGCGCCGGCGGTCGTAAATATTTACACCAGCAAGCTCGTTCGACAGCGGTTGGTCTCGCCCTTCATGGACGACCCGATTTTTCAGCAGTTTTTTGGCGTGCCGGAAGGTCTAACGCGCCAACGCATGGAGAATTCTTTGGGTTCTGGTGTCATCTTGCGTCAAGACGGTCTGGTGGCTACCAGCGCGCATGTTGTTCAGGGTGCTGATGAAATTCGCGTTGTGCTGCATGACCGACGTGAATTCGCTGCACAAATTCTCAACCTCGACGAAAAGACAGATCTCGCCATGTTACGTCTGGATGGCGTGAAGGAGGCGTTACCCGCATTAGAACTCGCGGATTCAGATGCAGCAGAGGTCGGCGATCTGGTTATGGCGATTGGCAATCCTTTTGGCGTAGGGCAGACAGTGACCACAGGCATCATCTCCGGCGTGGCACGTTCGGGTGTGGGTTTAAATAATCTCAATTCTTATATTCAGACCGATGCGGCGATCAACCCCGGCAATTCTGGTGGCGCACTGGTAGGCATGGACGGCAAATTGCTGGGCATCAACGCCGCGATTTTCTCTAAGAGCGGCGGCTATATGGGTATCGGTTTCGCCGTACCCGCCGCCATGGTGCGTGCCGTGCTGCAAGCGGTGGAGCAAGGCAAGACGCGCATCGTCAGGCCTTGGCTAGGGTTGCGGGGGCAGGATGTCACCTCTGAACTTGCCAGCTCGCTGGGGCTTGCCAGACCGACGGGTATAGTCGTTCGTCAGATGTCTGAAGCCAGCCCTCTGGCTATCGCCGGCCTAAGAGTGGGCGATGTTATCGAAGGGTTGAATGGCCGATCGGTTGAGGACGAAGCGTCGCTCCGTTTCCGTGTGGGAACCTTGCCAGTTGGTGGTATGGCGGAATTGACCGTGGTACGGGGTGGTGTTGCTCGGAAGGTCGCGTTCCAGTTGATAGCCCCGCCGGAAGTGCCGGCACGGCAGGAAACAATTATCAGTGGCCGTAACTTTATGTCAGGTATCAAAATCGGCAATCTTTCTCCCGCCGTGGCGGAAGAATTGGGCATGCCGGAATCGGGGAGCGGCGTTGTTGTGTTGGCTGCCAGCAATAGGGGGATGTTTGGGATTGATCTTCAGCCCGGCGACCGACTGGTAGCCCTGAATGGCCAGAAAGTCACCAATGTCAACGAATTGCTAGAAATCCTCCAGCAACCGGCGCGCCGCTGGCAGCTGCAACTGGGGCGAGGCGGACAGCTACTGAATATACTGGTCGGCGGCTGATGGCTTTCGCTTACCGTTTACTGGAGGAGGCAGATGCACCAGACCTGGATACATTCCTGGCACCACATACGCCCTGGGCTTACTTCATGCGCTCCAACATCCGGCGGGGTGGCGTTGATTATCAAGGGCAGGAATATCAGGCGGATTATTTCGGTATTTGGCGTGATGACGAGCTTTGCGGACTATTAGCCCATAGTTGGATTGGTAGTGTGCAGTGTTTTTTACCTCAGACGGAGGCGGTAGCACCGTTAATAGCTTTATGGTCAACACAACTTATGCGAGTGCCGCGCAGTATAGAATGTCTGCTCGGTCCTGCAGCGCACGTCACAGCGCTGAAACAAGCTTGCGGTTGGTGGGCCGAGGATTTTCGCCCGCATTCTGAGAACGAGCAATTATTTACTCTAGAGCTTACTGGTATGCTGAAGCCAGGGTTATTAGACCTTGACGACGTTATCGTTCGGCGTGCGGAGCACATAGATGCAAGCACACTTAGCCAATGGCGCTTTGATTTCAATATCGAAGCTATTGGAGCCGAACCTAGCACAGCTTTACAGGAAAAATCAGCAGCAGAGGTAGCCCGTAGGATTTCCGAGCGTGATCTCTATGTGCTGACGAGTCGTGGTGTGTTGAAAAGTTTTTGCGGTGCCGGAGGATTTTTGCCAGATTGGAAAATCATTGGACCGGTCTGGACGCCACCTGAAGAACGTGGCAAGGGCTATGGCCGTGCCGTGACCGCGGGTGCATTAGCTTTATTAATTCAGGAAGGCGCGAGCCACGCCGTGTTGTTCGCCGGCAACCCGCGAGCCAAGCGCACGTATGAGGCGATTGGCTTTACTGCGCGCGGCGACTGGAAACTTAGTTTTTTCAAACAACCAGTAATCCAATTACCGCTGACAGCTTGAGCAGAAGAAACTTGAACGGCCGCTTTGGGTCGCGCGCTGGACGAGAATGATTTTATTCAGACAGCGGGGGCATGGTTGGCCTTCACGGTCATAAACTGAGAATCTATCCTGGAAGAATCCGAGCGCTCCATCGGCTTGCACATAGTCGCGCAGGCTGCTGCCGCCGGCAGCTATGGCGGCTTTAAGTACCTTGCGGATGGCGGGAACGAGCTTACGACATTCGACCGCCGTAACATCTTTGGCTAGGCGGAATGGTGAGATGCCGGCACGATAGAGCGTCTCACACACATAAATATTACCGAGGCCGGCGATGATCCTCTGGTCAAGCAGGGCAGCTTTTATCGGCGTCCTCTTACCGGCGAGTTTTTTCTGCAGATATTCTGGCGTCAATGTATCTTCCAAGGGTTCAACCCCAAGCTGCTTGAGCAGTTTGTGTTGCGGTAGTTCTTTTAGCTGGCAATAATCCAGCATCCCGAAACGGCGTGGGTCATTGAAACGCATCGTGCGGTCTTGGTCGCAGTGTAGGGTAAGATGGTCGTGCTTCTCGGTTATATCCTGCGGATGGCCAATAACCAGCCGGCCGGACATACCCAGATGCAACAGCAGCGCATGACCGTCATCGAGCTCCATGACGATATATTTGGCGCGGCGGCGCAGCGCCACGATACGGCGGTTTGTGAGCTTGGCTACCAGCCCGTGCGGCATGGGGAAGCGCAGATCAGGCCGATGGACCTCCACGCCATCAATGCGCGCACCGAGTAGACACTTGGCTAGGCCGCGGCAGGTAGTTTCAACTTCAGGCAATTCAGGCATCAGTCTTGGTATCTTCCTCACAAAAATTACATTTCTTTGTCTCTTTGGCGAAGCGCCATTCCATTATGTGCCACATAAAAAATCCCCACAGCAATCCGACTAATATGTGTATCAGGATGGTGGTCAGATCAGGGAATGCCTTATCCAGCCCCTCCATGTAGGGAATGATAATTTCCAACATGATCAGGTTCGTTACGCCCCAGCCCAGCAACCCCCAGAGCAAGACGAAACGGAATACGCCACCTTGTCGATGCTTCTGCCAATTTCTACAGAATTTAACTGATTTATCGTTCGCTGGCGCTTCGATCATGTTTTTCGCGCTGCCCCATGCTATCAATTTGTCGTAGTCATATCATACTGCTACTATTAGTGTATGCGTGATCAGAAATCAAAAACTGCACAAAACCCTGAGGCTGGCTGGTTCGGCTATGAAGCCGTGAACGCCAACGAGAAAACGGCGCGCGTACGCGACGTTTTTTTTAGTGTCGCCGGCAAATATGATTTGATGAATGACTTGATGTCGCTGGGCATCCACCGCTTATGGAAGGACCAGTTAGTCACGCTGATGCGCCCTAAGGCCGGGGAGCAGATACTCGACCTGGCTGGAGGTACGGGTGATATTGCACTGCGGCTTTATCGGCGCTCTGGCGGCAAAGCGGCGATAACGGTTTGCGATTACAATACGGCGATGCTGGAGAAGGGGCGCGACCGCGCAATTGACGGCGGTTTGTGGGATGCTTTTAACTGGACGACCGGCGATGCTGCCGAATTGCCCTTTCCTTCTGCCTGTTTCGATAAAATCTGCATTAGCTTTGGTCTGCGTAATGTCACGCGCATTGATACGGCCTTGCAAGAATGCGTGCGGGTACTAAAGCCAGGAGGGCAGTTTTTCTGTCTGGAGTTCAGTCCCGGTGTGTTGCCGCCGCTAAAAAAGATTTATGACGCTTATTCCTTCAGTGTCTTGCCCTGGCTGGGTGAGGTGGTGGCAAAAGACCGCGCGTCCTATCAATATCTGGCGGAAAGCATTCGGCAGTTTCCTGATCAGTCATCATTGGCCAAGCGTATGACGACGGCCGGCATGGCCCATGTGCGCTGGTTTGACTTAACTGGCGGCCTGGCCGTGATTCACCATGGCTGGAAACTGTGATATTTCAATATGTTGAACGATGCACTCCAGGATTGCTTTTCAACGTCTGCATGCCTATAAACACCATTCGAACAGTGCGTTCAGGCATTGTGAGGCTGTTTCAGCTTTCGCAGGGCATTGCCTGACCACGATAACGGTGCAGAGCGCCGTAAATTTTGAAAGGAAACAAACATGCCCAAGATCAAGACCCATTCAGGGTCCAAGAAGCGTTTTCGCGTGACAGCTTCCGGCAAGGTAAAAGCCGGTGCAGCTAACAAGCGCCATATGCTCCGCAATAAGCCTCAAAAGATGAAACGTGAAGCTCGTGGTGGCATGATTCTCTTCAAGGCCGATGGCGATAACATCATCGCCCATTTCTTGCGTAACGCATAAGGAGTCCACATCATGGCACGCGTCAAGCGGGGCGTTACATCGCACGCCCGTCATAAGAAAGTTGTCAAACTGGCCAAGGGCTACCGCGGTCGCGGCGGCACGAACTTCCGCATCGCGATTGAGAAAGTCGAGAAGGCACTGCGTTACGCCTATCGCGACCGCCGCAACCGCAAGCGCGATATGCGCGGCCTGTGGATTCAGCGTATTAATGCCGGTGTGCGGGAATATGGCCTGAACTATTCCACCTTTATTAACGGCATCAAGCTTGCGGGCATCGAGATTGACCGTAAGCAGCTGTCGGAACTCGCCGCGACGGAACCGGCCGCCTTCAAGGCGGTGGTGGAACAAGTCCAAGCGGCGCTGAAAAAGGCTGCTTAAACGTATCTTCTTCGCCTGGCCGTACGGCCAGGCGAAGATATTTCGCTGGAGGCGCCAATGGCCGAAGCCGCCATAGCATCCGCACCGGAACATTTGGAATCCAATCTGGTCAAGCAGATTGCCACTGCGCTGGACAGTACGGCGCTGGAGAATCTGCGTGTCAACCTGCTGGGAAAAAAAGGCCTGCTGACCGAGCAGATGAAACAGCTCGGTGCGTTGCCGCCGGATGAACGCAAGGCGCGTGGCGCAGAACTCAACCGGCTGAAGGATACGGTCACTGCCTTACTGGAAGAGCGCAAAACGGTACTGGACGCCGCGGCGCTGAATGAGCGACTGGCCAACGAGCGCCTGGACGTGACGCTACCGGCGCGGCCGCAGCCGGAAGGCCGCATCCACCCGATCAGTCAGACCATCGAAGAAATCATCACGATTTTCGCCGAGATGGGCTTCACCGTGTCCGAAGGACCGGATATCGAAACCGACGATCTCAATTTCGGGAAGATGAACATTCCTCCCGATCATCCGGCGCGGCAGATGCAGGATACGTTCTATTTGCCGTCGCAGGACGGCGAGACGATGATTCTGCGGACGCACACGTCGCCGGTGCAGGCGCGCACCATGTTGAGCCAGAAGCCTCCTATCCGCGTCATCGCGCCCGGCCGCACCTTCCGCGTTGATTACGACATGACACACACGCCCATGTTCCACCAGGTGGAAGGGCTGGTGATTGACGAGACCACCACCATGGCGCATCTGAAAGGCTGCCTCACGGATTTTTTGCGCGCCTATTTCGGCATCCCGGATTTGCCGATGCGCTTTCGCCCATCTTATTTTCCGTTCGTTGAGCCGGGGGCGGAAGTGGATATCGGCTGCAAACGGGAAGGTGGAGCGCTGAAGCTAGGCAATTTCGGCGACTGGCTGGAAATCGGCGGTTGCGGCATGGTGCATCCGCAGGTGTTGACCAATTGCGGCATAGACCCGAATATCTATCAAGGCTTCGCCTTCGGTATGGGCATCGAGCGCATGGCAATGCTGAAATACGGCATCCCCGATCTCCGCACTTTCTTTGAAAGCGATATTCGCTGGCTCAAACATTACGGCTTCGCGGCGCTGGATGTACCGAATTTAGCGCTGGGGAAGTAGCATGAAATTCACACTCTCCTGGCTCAAAGAACATCTGGAAACTAGCGCCACGCTACAGGATATCACGGAACGCCTCACCATGCTGGGGCTAGAAGTGGAGAGCGTGACGGATCGTGCCAAGATACTGGCGCCGTTCTCCATAGCCCGCATCGTGAGTGCCGAGAAACACCCAAATGCCGATCGGCTGAAAGTCTGCTTGGTCGATAACGGCAAGGAGCTAGTGAATGTTGTGTGCGGCGCGCCAAACGCGCGCATGGGTTTGGTCGGCGTGTTTGCGCCCGTCGGCACCTATATACCTGGCAGTGGTATTACGCTGAAAAAGGGCAATATCCGCGGCGCCGAATCGAACGGCATGATGTGTTCCGCCGCCGAGTTGCAAACGGCGGATGACAGCGAAGGCATCATCGAACTGCCCGCAGACGCACCGGTGGGGCTGCCTTATGCGCCTTATGCAAAGCTGGACGATCCCGTGATCGAAATTAAGCTAACGCCCAACCGCGCCGATTGCACCGGTGTACGCGGTATCGCGCGCGATCTTGCCGCCGCAGGCCTGGGTCAATTGAAGCCGTTGACGGTCAAGCCCGTGCCCGGTGTAGCGCAAAGCGCCATCACAGTGACGCTCGATTTCCTTGCCGAAGCGAAAAACGCCTGTCCACATTTCACTGGCCGACATATCCGCAACATCAAGAACGGCCAAAGCCCTGAATGGCTGCAACGCCGGCTGCGCGCCATCGGCTTGCGCCCCATTTCCGCACTGGTGGATATCACAAATTATCTGACGCACGATCTGGCGCGGCCGCTGCATGTGTTCGATGCACAAAAGGTCAAAGGCAATCTTTCGCTACGTCTTGCCAAAACCGGCGAGAAGCTGGTGGCGTTGAACGAAAAGACCTATGACCTCACACCCGATGCCGTAGTGATTGCCGACGATTCAGGCGCTATTTCCCTCGGCGGCATCATGGGCGGAGCCAGTACGGGCTGCGACGAGCAGACTGTGGACGTGTTCCTGGAAGCTGCGTGGTTCGATCCTGTGCGGATCGCTCGGGTCGGACGCCAGCTGCAAATCAATTCGGATGCGCGATACCGCTTCGAGCGCGGCGTTGACCCGGTCTTCACGCAGCAAGGCACGGAACTGGCAACACAGCTCATTTTGGATCTCTGCGGCACGCCGCAAACTACCGTTAGCCCCATGGTGGTTGCCGGCGCGGCGCTGCAACATGAACGCGCTTGCAGTCTGCGGCCGGAGCGCTGCGCTGGCCTGGTCGGTGTGAATGTGCCTTTGTCGGAACAGCAGCGCATTCTGGCGGCTTTGGGTTTCCAACCCGCGATGCAAGGCAGCCGCATCGACGTCACTGTGCCAAGCTGGCGGCCGGATATCGTGGGTGAGGCTGATCTCGTAGAAGAAATCATCCGTGTCCACGGTTTTGAGCAAATTCCGGCCACCTCGCTGCCACGGCACCAGGCTGTGGCCAGTGCCGCCGTCACCATGCCGCAGCGTCGCGTCGCGGTGGCCAAGCGTGCGTTGGCGGTACAAGGGCTGTTGGAAGCCGTCACCTGGTCGTTCATGCCGTCTGCCAAGGCGGCATTGTTCCGCGTGACAGAAGAAACGGTGCGTTTGCAGAACCCCATTTCCGCCGAGCTAGATTTGATGCGCCCCAGCATTCTGGGCAATCTGCTGGAAGCGGCGCAGCGCAACGCGGCCCGCGGCTTCCCGGATATCGGTTTGTTCGAAGTCGGTCCCGTCTATCACGGCGCGCGGCCGGAAGCACAAAAGATCGTGGCCACGCTGCTGCGCGTCGGCCACGATCCACGCCATTGGAGTGGCAAACCGCGCGTTACGGATGTGTACGATGTCAAAGCAGACGCACTGGCTGCTCTGACCGCGTTGGGCGTGAATGTTGCTGTTCTGCAGATCACGGCTGATGCGCCGGGCTATTATCATCCCGGTCAGTCAGGCTCATTGCGCCAGGGCACCAATGTGCTGGCTACCTTCGGCGCGCTGCATCCGCAGTTGCTACAGGCCTATGACGTGACGCAAGTAGTGGCCGGCGCCGAAATTTGGCTGGATGCGCTGCCGGTGCCTAAGAGCAGTGGAACGGCCAAGCCAGCTCTGATTTTGCCCAGCCTGCATGCGGTGACGCGAGATTTCGCCTTCGTGGTGGACGAAACGGTAACGGCGGACAAGCTGACCAAAGCTGTACGCCAGGCGGACAAGAACTTGATCACCGACGTGACGTTGTTCGATGTCTATGCCGGTTCTAGCCTCGGCGCAGGTAAGAAATCACTGGCACTGTCCGTTACCTTGCAGCCAAAGGATCAGACCTTGACTGATGAGCAGCTGGAGCAAATCTCCGCCACCATCATCGCCGCTGTCGCTAAAGCCACAGGCGCGGTGTTGCGGGGATGATGAGCATTAAGCCCTGGAAGTTTAAGTATCTAATTTAATGCCAATGCCGAACATGAAAGTCGCTCTTTTCACCAAGGCTGAGCCGCTTAGAATTGTTACGCATATTCCAGTCGAAATATCCGATGCTCCCAGCTGAGTGTGTTACGAAGGAATCACTTCTTTGAACTGGCTACTACGTACACCTGGCACCTCAACGGCTTTTTTTGTGAGGGAAATGCTTGGAAAAGAATCCTTGGCGAGCATAGTTGTTGAATATGTCCCAGCTTCAAAATTTGAAGTGTTTGATAATATCACCATGACATTTGGGAAATCTTAGTCCTGCGATGTGGAATCGGGTGTCACAAAACAATGTCAGAAATCTAATCTTCTACCCCCTGCCGCGTTTTTCCAAAGGCGTACTGTCGCCGCCCGGCCGGGCGGGGCGGGGCGGGTAGCCGCCGAGGCGTACCAGGCGCTAATACAACACAAGCGCACCGGCCACCCCCCCATTGACGCCGAATTTCATCGGAATTTTGACCATGAAGCGGCAGCGCGCCTGCAATTCCGGCGACAGGCTGCCCAGTTCAGGCCCCAGCACATAGGCGGCGCAGTGCGGATGGCGGAAGCGGGGCAGATCAATGGAATTTTCCACCAGTTCAACGCCTACCAGGGCGCAATCCGCCGGTAAGGTTAACGCGGCCAGATTGGAATATTTATAGAAGGGGAGATGGCCGGCGGCGTGGGACGTATCCGTAGCTTCCAGCTCCCGCGTATCAAGGGCGGCTTCGATCGTAAAGAAGAAGCTGGCGCCGAAGGCATGGGCGGAGCGGACAAGATTGCCCAAATTGCCAGACTTGCTGATGCCCTCTACCCCCAGACCGAAATAACCCCGCATGATGAATTCCTTATGGTTTTGCCTCAGTTCGCCATAGGCAGCGCGGGACAAATATGTTACATTCCAGCCGATAGCAAGAAAGCATATTGAGGTTTAATATGGCTGAACCGGCGATGAGCCAGCACATTGGCGCAGATTTGAGCAATCCTGCACAATATAAATTCTGGCAGGAGGATCATGTCCGTTTCGGAGACCTGGATGTAATCGGTCACGTCAACAACTTGGCTATGGGTAGCTATTTCGAAAATGCACGCGTCGCCTTGATGCGCAAGGTCTTTCCGGAGTGGCCGAACGGTGACAGTATTTTCGTTCTGGTGCAGACGCGTTTTGACTACTTCTATGAATTGAATTATCCGGCGCAATTGCGCGTCGGCACACGTTTACTCAGTTTTGGTCGGTCCTCTATGCGCCTAGGCGCCGCACTGTTTCATGGTGATGCGCTGATCGCCCAAAGTACCACCGTTTCCGCGCTCATCAGCAATGAAACTCGTAAGCCCGTAGCTGTGCCGGATGACCTCCGTCAGGCTATCGTCCGTCTTGCAGGTTAAAACTTCCTATCAGCCTTGCCAAAATACTTGGCCTACACTATATCGTAAGCACTGCTAACCATTCGGTCTTTACGTTGGAGGAACTATGCCTAATACCGCCGTTTTCTATCATGCCGGTTGTCCCGTCTGCCTCTCCGCAGAGCAAGATGTCATGTCCATGGTGGATAAGAGCAAATTCGCCGTTGAAATCGTTCACCTAGCGCAGGCGCCAGAGAAGTTTGATGATGCAGCCAAGGCTGGCGTGCAATCTGTTCCAGCGCTTGTTCTCAATGGTAACGTGCTGCATATAAATTTCGGCGCCAGCCTAAAGGAAGTCCGCAAGGCCGTGACTGGCTGCTGTGGTGGTGGCTGCCACTAAATCGGATTGCCGGTGAGGGCGTGACCGTCATGCCGTCACCGGTGATAGCGCCGGCTTTGTCCTCTGAGGCAAAAATTCTCGCTGCATTCGAGCGTGTGCACAGCAGTGTTAGAACGCGCTTGTGGGCGCTCGGACAGCGCCATCGGTTGACGCCGTTACAGGCGCAGGTTCTGGTCCTGCTGGCTGAGCATACGGCGGCGAATATGGTCGGCAAGGCGGCAGAGCGATGCGGCGTGACCAAAGCAACGATGAGCACCTGCGTTCAGGCGCTGGAACGAAAAAATCTACTTCAGCGCGCGACTGACGTGTCGGATTGTCGGCGCGCTAAACTAGCATTGACCCCAGCCGGCGCCGTAGCCGCCGCGCAGCTCCAAGCAGAAATGCAGGTTTTTTCGTCAACCTTGGCCGATATTGGTGAACCAGCCTGCGCGCAGCTGTGGCAAAATCTGGTCGTCGTTCTGCGGCGGCTGGAGCAAAGCGGGCTGGTACCGCGCCAAGGCATGTGCTTTTCCTGCATGCATTTTGTTGGCGGCGATGGAAACAGACGGGATTTTTGTCGTCTGCTTGACCAATCGCTAAGCCCCGCGGATATCCAGCTGGATTGCCCGGATCATCGTTTACCCAAAGCGGCTCATGCCTGATTTCACAGTCACTGACATCGGCCGTCATGGAGATGGTGTCGTATTGCTTGAAGGTCGTCGCATGTACGCGCCTGGCGCACTGCCGGGCGATATAGTGCGTGGCGAATTGAGGCAGGACGGCAGTCTTATCGCGCCAACACTTATTACCAGAGGCGCCCTCCACGCAGCGCCGCCCTGTCGGCATTACGGCGTTTGCGGCGGCTGCACGGCGCAGCATATGGCCTTGGATGCCTATACCGCCTGGAAGCACCAAATCGTCATCGATGCGCTGCGCGACAACAACCTTGTGTGCGGCCAGGTTGATGCGCCGCTTATCAGCCCACCACGCAGCCGACGCCGCGCGACCTTTGCTGTGAAAATGCGGGGAAAACAGGCCGTAATTGGTTTTAATCGTGCGTCCAGCCCTGAGGTTATTGATCTGGGGGAATGTCATGTTTTGCGCCCGGAACTCACCGCATTGCTCCAGCCGCTTCGCGCTATCATGCCGGACTATTTGGCAGAAGTTAGGGAACTAGACATACGGTTGACCTGGTTGGATGGCGCCTTAGATATGGTGATAATCGGCGGCTCGGAGCCAAAACTGCGACATCGCGAGATTCTCGCCAGCCTTGCCCAGGATCAGAATATTGCCCGGATTAGCTGGCGGAAATTCGATCGCAGTGCCGACGAGACTATTCTCCAGCGCGTGCCCCTGCGGGCTCATTTTGCTCATGGGGTGGTGGATTTTCCGCCCGGCGCTTTCTTGCAGGCAACGGCAGAGGGTGAGGCGATGTTAAGTGGCGCCGTGGCCGCCGCAACAGCCTCCGCCGCGCCAGTCGCAGATTTATTTTGCGGTTTAGGCACCTTTGCTCTGTCTTTAACACCTCGAGCCTTGACTGCCGTGGACGGCGATGGCGTCGCCATTGCCGCGTTACAGCGAGCAGTGGCCGGGCGGCCGCGCACACAGATTGTTGCCCGTAATCTAGTGCGGGAGCCGATGTCGTCTGAAGAACTCAAGATCTTCCAGGCCGTGATCTTTGATCCACCACGGGATGGTGCCAAGCATCAGGCACGTCAATTGGGTGCAAGTTGTGTGCCTTTGGTGATTGCCGTGAGTTGCGATTTGAACAGTTTCTGCCGTGATGCCAAGCT
>CAYOGS010000019.1:12640-12971 GCA_964403435.1 uncultured Rhodospirillales bacterium
AGCTTTTGCAAGAAGGCGGCTATAATCTGGTGAGAACGTTGCTTGTCGACCAGTTTTTGTGGTCTGCGCACCTGGAACTGGTGGGGGTTTTCCACAAGTAACGGTATTTCTCAGGCAAGAAAAAATCCACTTGCCGGCAAGGGGATAGGGCTGTTCAATCCTTGACGCTTTGGTAATATATCATGCTTTATATCCTCAATTTTCCTGAACCTTAGGCTTCATGATGCTACGTTTTTCCACGGCTTCTGCCCTTTTTCTCGTGCTGCTGTCATTGCCGGCTTGTGCCGAATCGCCCACACCGGCGCCGAAGGCCTCACCGACCGAGAAACGG
>CAYOGS010000019.1:12981-14326 GCA_964403435.1 uncultured Rhodospirillales bacterium
AAGCAAGGATCGGCTGGATGCCAACAGCACAGATACATTTAAGCAGCTTAGCCTGTTTGCGGACGTGCTAGAGCGTGTTCGTGCCGATTATGTGGAAGAAGTAACGGACGAGAAGCTTATTGAATCCTCCATAAACGGGATGCTTAGCGCGCTTGACCCGCATTCGGCTTTCCTAAACCGCAAAAGCTATGCCGAGCTGCAAACTGGCACCAAGGGAGAATTCGGTGGCCTGGGTCTGGAAGTGACGATGGAGAATAGCCTCGTCAAGGTCATGTCTCCAATTGATGGCACACCCGCCGCCAATGCTGGGATGCAGCCGGGCGATTTTATTACCCATATTGACGGCAAACTCGTTGCTGAAATGACACTGCAAGAAGCCGTGGAACAAATGCGCGGCGTGCCTGGGACAAAAGTCGTGTTGACGGTGCGTCGCGGCGGTTTGAGCGGCCAACCTTTTGAAGTGCCGTTAGTTCGTGCCGTTATACGCGTGCAGTCAGTGCGGCAGAAGACCGAAGGCGAGGATATCGGCTATATTCGCATCACGACGTTCAACGAGCAGACGCAAGTTGGACTCAACAAAGCCCTGGAAGAGCTGCAGAAGAAGCTGGGCGACAAGTTAATCGGTTATGTGATTGATCTACGAAATAATCCCGGCGGCTTGCTGGAGCAGGCTGTTTCCGTTTCTAGCACCTTCCTTGCGGATGGTGTTGAAGTGGTTTCGACCCGCGGACGCCATAGCGAAGACAATACAAGTTACAAAGCCAAGGGTGGTGACAAGACCGGGAAAAAGCCATTGGTCGTGCTGATCAACACTGGCTCGGCTTCGGCTTCGGAAATTGTAGCCGGTGCGTTGCAAGATCATGGGCGCGCCATCGTGGTCGGCACGAAGAGTTACGGTAAGGGGTCCGTGCAAACGGTCATACCTGTCCCCGGGGCCGGTGCCATGAAATTGAC
The DNA here is from genome assembly GCA_964403435.1 of uncultured Rhodospirillales bacterium. Lineage (GTDB taxonomy): Bacteria > Pseudomonadota > Alphaproteobacteria > UBA9219 > RFNS01 > JAGOHT01. The sequence continues at coordinate 13,936 of CAYOGS010000019.1, forward strand.
CACACAGCTCTATTACACCCCATTAGGTCGCTCAATCCAAAAATTGGGCATCGAGCCAGATATCACAGTCAATGCGGCTAAACTTGAAGAGGTTGCCCCGCCTAAGGGTGTCAGCGAGGCCGATATGAAGGGGGCCCTGGCTAATCCGAATGGTAATAAGGAGGATGTCGAAAAGAAAATCACGCCGACGCCGTCGAAAGACGAAGAAACAGTAGGCTCGGAAAAAAAGCAGGAGAAGCCTGAAGACAAGAGTGAGGGAAAGATTCCAGAAAAAGCTGCCGATAAAAAAGCAGAACCTTATGATAACCAATTGGTGCATGCTTATGACCTACTGCGCGGCATTGCGCTTTATGATCGCAAAAACAACAAAACCAATCCGTGAGGCATGACT
>CAYOGS010000020.1:0-3554 GCA_964403435.1 uncultured Rhodospirillales bacterium
CTTGGGTTCCGCCTGTGCGTGATAATATTCCTCACGATAAACGAACATCACGACATCCGCGTCCTGCTCAATGGATCCAGACTCGCGCAAATCGGCCAGTAGTGGCTTTTTATCTTCGCGATTCTCCACGTTGCGCGACAGCTGAGAGAGAGCCAGGACTGGCAGATTCAGTTCTTTCGCCAGCGCTTTGAGGCCGCGGGTTATCTCAGAAATTTCCAGCACACGGTTATCGTCGCGCCGCGCCGAGCCGTGTAGCAGCTGCAGGTAATCTACAATGATGAGGGAGAGATTGCCCTGCTGCTGCCGATGCAAACGCCGCGCTCGTGTTCGCAGCGCTGCGATGGACAGCGCCGGCGTATCATCAATGAAGAAGGGCAGGTTACCGAGAGCGCCAGTGGCTTCGATGAATTTGCTGAAATCCTCCGCCTGTAGCCGGCCACCGCGAATATCGTTGGAGGAAATACCCGTATGCTCACCGAGTAGACGTAGTGCGACCTGTTCAGCAGACATTTCTAGCGAAAAGAACACGACGCCTCCGCCATCTTTGCCGCCGCTGTTCTTCCAGGCTTTGGCTGCTGCCAGGCCGATATTTGTGGCCAGGGCAGTTTTGCCCATGGCTGGCCGACCAGCCAGGATAACAAGGTCCGAACGGTGCAAGCCGGCGAGTTTGTGATCGAGATCACGCAATCCGGTCGTCACTCCGGTAATATGGCTGTCACGCTTGAAGGCAATCTCCGCCTGGCGGATTGTCGCCGTCAGTGCGGTATTCAGGTCAACATAACCTCGCTTAGCTTCACCGGACTGGGCGAGTTGAAACAACCGTTGTTCTGCAGTTTCCACCAGATCGCCAGCAGTATCTTCGAGATTCTGGTCGTAGGCTTCGTTGACAATATCCTCGCCAAGACCGATGAGCTGGCGGCGCAAGTGCAATTCATAAATCAGGTTTGCATAGTTTTCGACATTGATAACCGTGACCACGCTGGTTACCAAATCCGCCAGATAACCGGCGCCGCCAACAGCGGAGAGCGCCGGATCATGCTCAAACATGCCACGCAGCGTGCGCGGGTCGGCAATTTGGCCTCGATTGATCAGTGTTTCCACTGCTGCATAGATGCGGGCATGAACAGGGTCATAAAAATGCTCCGGCCGCAGGATTTCATTCACTTTCTCGTGCGCAGCGTTATTCATCAGTACCGCGCCAAGTAGGGCTTGCTCGACCTCTAGATTTTGCGGTGGCTGGCGCAGGTTGCCTGGTTCGCCGTCCCTGCGCGCAATCGGGTGTATAGTGGCAGCAATAATGGCGTTGCTCTCAGTCATCTGACACTCATAGCACTGACCACACTTTATAGAAGTGCCTTGTCTGCAGCCCTTGTGGACAGCTTTGTGGATAAGATCGGCATAACCTATGCATAGGGATACATTCTGTGTTGATTATTAGACTGTTAACGAAGGTAAGTGTTCAGACTCCCGGCACAGGTTCTACGGAGCCGATCATATTCACTTTCGTGATCGACCTTTAAATTTTCCCGGTAGGCGGCCTGCGCTAGTCGTTGAATAAGCCCGTCCGTAGAATCTCTGATTGCGTTCTCAACAGCATTTTTGGTTTGCTGCTCATAGGTCGGGATGGTTTGCACGGGATAGTTACCAATAGCCGCCTGAATGAGGCCATACACCTCTGCTGCAAAGTTGGCGTAAACACGCTGAAAGACGGCAACGTGTTTCAATTCATGTGCAATCAATTCACTCTCGATGCAACTGCCTGCGGGTAGTTCCTCGGCAATCCAATATTCCGGCGCCGGATCGAGTAGCTGATATTCCACCGCTGCCACGGACACGCAGCTGGATGTCAGGCCATCCGTCTCGGTTTGGAAATGAATCGTAAATCTGCCAACAGGATTATAAAATGTCCCGCCGCTGCGCTTGTTACCGGAATGGTCGCCGATAGCCTCCGCAACTTGAATCCCCGGCACACGATGCATCTGAAAGTTGATTGCAGGTGCATCAATGAAAATTTGGGGCTGAACGTTTTGGCAAAACGCGCTGCCTGGAGTGGTGAATAGGCACAAGAAGAGAGATAAAACGGCAAAAATGCAACGCATCGGTTCACTGGAGAGTAATTGATATACACTGCCTGACGTAAGAATAAGACAAGCTGAAAGAGCTTGCCAGCACATTATATAAGGCCCCAGTCGGCCGGATTGCAGACAAAGGCGGCAGGGCTTAGCATGCCCATTAAAATAACTTCATATGATACGCCACTGTATGCTGACCCTTAATCAAGATCCCATCGCGCCGCTACCGGAACGATTGCGCCCTAAGCAATTGACTGAGGTTATCGGTCAAGACCATCTCCTGGCGCCGGACGCGCCGTTGGGACGCATGTTGGCCGCAAAGAAGCTATCGTCAATCATTCTATGGGGGCCACCGGGAACTGGTAAGACCAGCCTGGCACGACTGCTCGCTGAGGCCGTTGGTTTGGTTTTTCAGCCTGTGTCCGCTGTCGCCAGCGGCGTTGCAGAGTTGCGCAAGATATTTGAGTCCGCGCAGGAACGAAGGCAAGGGCAGGGGCAAGGCACGTTGCTATTTATTGACGAGGTGCATCGCTTCAACCGCGCCCAGCAGGATGTGTTATTACCTTATACAGAAGACGGCACAGTGGTACTGGTCGGGGCAACGACAGAAAACCCGTCATTCGAGCTCAACGGAGCTTTGCTTTCGCGCTGCCAGGTTCTGGTGCTAAACCGTTTAGATCATACATCTCTGGCCCTTCTACTCAAACGCGCGGAAAATAGGCTTGGGCAAGAACTGCCACTGACTCCTGCGGCACGGGACACCATGCTGGCATTGGCCGATGGTGACGGGCGCTATCTACTGGTTATGGCAGAGACGCTTGGTACCCTGCCGTCGCGGCCGCTGCTGGATGAAGCCGGCCTTGCCGCGCTACTACAAAAGCGACGCCCGCTTTATGACAAGGCGCAAGATGGGCACTATAACCTGATCAGCGCCTTGCATAAATCGCTGCGCGGTTCGGATGTTGATGCCGCGCTCTATTGGCTGTCACGTATGCTAACGGCCGGGGAAGACCCAAACTACATCGCACGGCGCCTGCTGCGGTTCGCCAGCGAAGATATTGGCATGGCTGACCCGCAGGCAATGCCACAAGTGCTAGCAGCCTGGCAGGCTTATGAACGGCTAGGCAGTCCTGAAGGCGAATTAAACATCGTTCAAGCCGTCATATATTTGGCAACGGCACCAAAATCGAACGCCGCTTATGTGGCACAAAAAAATGCCATGCGGGCGGCGGTGACCCATGGCGCGCTGATGCCGCCGCCCCATATATTGAACGCGCCCACCAAGCTGATGACACAACTTGGCTATGGCGCCGGCTATGCTTATGACCATGATACCCGAGAGGGTTTTTCCGGCCAAAATTATTTCCCAACGGAGATGCCGCGCCAGCAATTCTACCAGCCCGTCGAGCGCGGCTTCGAGCGAGAAATCGTGAAACGACTGATTTATTGGAATAAATTGCGAAGCAACTCTTAGGATAAGCC
>CAYOGS010000020.1:3564-14027 GCA_964403435.1 uncultured Rhodospirillales bacterium
TTCTCGTGGAAGCAGTTTCAATTGATGCAAAATATCGGAATTATCAATATTGGCTTACATTAGTGTCTGAGGTTATGAAACAATTTCACGCTTTGTCTATTTTGGCTATTCTGCATTAGACAATAGCGAGAAACATCAGGATGGCTCCATCAAGTAAAATATTACGCGAGATGTTACTGGTATCAGCTTTGTTGGTGCGCACACATGGTGCTGGGGCCGAGCAGGTTGATACACCACCTCCTCAAGGGAGGGCCTCTGCGACAACTCAAAGCACACCTGTGATCAAACAACGTACTACGCCACGTGAACAAGGCCTGCGTCAGTTGCGCGATATGAATGCGCGCCTGCATGCGAACCATTCGGCCGATACGCAGATTGTTGACAACGTGACCGCGAACATGACCCAAGAGCAAAAAAACCTCTGGCTGACAGATCTATTTGCACAGGTGCGTAAAGATATGGCCGTCAAGGGTATCCGCACGGATGAGAAACCGATTGGCGAGGTTTTTTTCAATAATATTGGTGCTGCAAACACTCGCGTCATTCGTGGTTTCGATTTCGATTTTCCGCAAGCAAAACATAACAGCGTGACTGTTAACGAAACCGATGTGAAAGGTCTGACTGTACGCGAGTTGAAATCGGTGCTGGCGCATGAAGCATCGCACACACAGACAGCCGTAAGTTCAGCAGATTTTGAAATTCTTGCTGCTGGTGAGCGAACAGCTGATCATGCAGCGGCGCGCACTTATGGAGGACATACCTTAGCCTCAGCTTTGCGAAAAATGCACGACAATGTCGCACCTCTTTCTCCGCGCCTATCTAAAAAGATGGCAAGTTATAACGACACAGCGTTAGTGCGTGAGGCCTACCCTCGCGATGAGAAACTTAAACCAGCCGACAAAATGTTAGTGGCTCACGCTACGGCCAATATGACGCAAGCGCAAAGCACTGTGTGGTTGGAGAATATTAGCCAACGCGTACAATCCGATATGCGTCGTAAGGGCGTGAACATGCCTAGCGAAGCGAAAGTTAAGGTAGTTTTCGATCGCGAAACGATGCCATATCCATCGAGTTTCGGGAAAAATGAAGTAAGCATCAATCCTCAACAGGCCGAACGCTTAACCGTGCGCGAGCTGCAATCCGTGCTGGCTTACGGTATGTACGCGGCGATACAAGCTGACCCATTTTCGGATACTGCGGCAAAATCAGGCATGGCAGCCGCAGCACGAACCTATGGTGGCAAGATGTTCAGTCACGCTTTGGGTGAGCTCCATCGTGAAGGCGACCCACACGTCCCGTTACACAGGAGGCAGGATGAAGCAATTAGAGCAAATCCAGGCCAAGGCATCAAAAGCCAGGAGCGGCCACAGCTATTTGTGAACGTGCCGCGCTAGAGTGTTTGGCCGCTCTAGGCCGCCCGAATAGTCCGTAAGAAGCTGCTCATCTCATTCTTGAGTTTTTCGGACTGTGTAGAGAGTTCTTTAGCTGCGCCGAGAACGTCTGAAGAGGCTCCACGTGATTCCGTCGCGGCCTGCGTGACGTTGGTAATGCTCCCTGCCACTTCCGATGTGCCAGCAGAGGCTTGCGATACGTTGTTGGCAATCTCCTTAGTGGCAGCGGACTGTTCTTCAACTGCCGAGGCGATGCCGGATATGATACTGCTGATCTGCTCTATCGTGCTGCCGATACCACGAATAGCAGCAACGGCCGAATTTGTTACACCCTGCATAGCTGAAATTTTATTACTGATTTCTTCTGTAGCCTTCGCGGTTTGGTTGGCCAGACTCTTGACCTCAGAAGCCACCACGGCAAAGCCTTTCCCAGCTTCACCTGCACGCGCCGCCTCGATCGTGGCGTTTAGCGCTAGAAGATTGGTTTGTTCAGCAATATCCTGGATCAGTTTGACTACGCCACCGATCTGACTGGCAGCCTCCGCTAGGCTCACCACGGTCTGATCAGTATTTTTCACTTCTTTTACCGCTTCGCCAGTCATACGGTTCGATTCAGTGACTTGGCGGCTAATTTCATTAATAGAAGAGGAGAGTTCCTCTGCCGAAGATGCCACTGTCTGCACACTGACCGAAGCCTCTTCCGTCGCGGCGGCCACGGCTGTAGCCTGCTTGGTGGTTTCGTCGGCAATCATACTCAGACTCTCGGCGTTCGCATGCAGTTCAGTGGAAGCTGATGCGATAGTGCCAACAATATTTCCGACACTACCTTCGAATTTATCAGCCAAATCCAACATCATTTTGCGCTGCATATCCTGCGCCTCTTTTTCTTTACGCGTTGTCTCAGCTTTCATCGCCTCTATTCGCAAACCATTCTCCTTGAAAGTCTGCAACGAACGGAGGATGGCGTTGATTTCGTCTTTGCCTTTGGCAGGAGGAACCTCCACCTGAAGGTTACCATCGGCCAACGCCAGCATGATATCAGTTGAGCGCCGAAGTGGTTTTGCCGCTGCGCCGCCAATCAATACGCCAATGACGAGTGCCGCAAGCAGCGCTACACCCCCAGCCATTGTCATACCTTTTTCAATAGAGTGGACATTGAGGTAAGCCTCATCTCGCTCAAGCCCAACGAGTACAGACCAACCCAACCCAGAGTAATTATAAGCACCATCTGTGGGATTGAAACCGAACACCTGGAGAGATTTTGAATCGGGATTGAATTCTTCTGAATACCCCGCATGACCACTCGTCGCCTGCTTGGCGGCGAACACACCGAGAGACACAAGGTTTTTGTCAAGAATATTATCAAAATCATGCTTAAGTTTACCGTTGGCATCAATCTGATCGGCCTCATAATCCACTAGAATAGTTCCAGCTTTGTCCACCACCATCAGGTCAGGATTTTTCCAACCCTTTTCCAACAACGACGGCCGGAAGGCCCCAACAATATCGTCAACCAAGGACATATCGGCAAAATTCACCCAAACGCCTATTAACTTGCCGTTCGTATCACGTACCGGCGCAGAGAACGCCAGAGAGTAACCATCAACACCAGCAGCCTTTGCGACCAAGTCACTCTTTTCAGGTGGCTGCACGGCAGTACCGGTGAAACCATTTTTGCCTTCCAAAAACTTGCCGTCCATCGCATCCTTGAACCACTTAGCGTCCTTGAAATTCTCTCCATAGACGAACTTCGAAGTAACGCTTTTCCCCATCGCATCAACGCTGTTGACGCCCAAGACCTTGCCGTCCGTACCTACTAAAATCATCAGCGGGTAAAGACCATAGGCTTTGACATAGTTATTCATGGCGACAATGAGCGGATTGTCGTCGCCCCCCTTGCCCCAATGAGTGCTGTCATACGCTACAGTGTTGTATCCGAAAGCCTGCACATCGCCATAACGCTCAAACAAATTACGATCAATGGTTTCACCGATCTGCCCGGCTTGATCACGTAAGGTCTCTTGCGCCATCCGCTTGATGTCGTCTTCTTTGTTCAGAAATGCGCTATACATGGCCACAATGGGCACGACCGAAAAAGCCACCAGCAAAATCACCAGTTTGGTGCGAACGGATAGATCGTGCAACAGGCTCATGGCGGACTCCGAATCGGGTGCTAGGCGAAAACCAGGGGAGGGAGAAAAAGCTGAAAGGCGACTCTGGACAAAGACACTATGCCACGGATACAATTTTACGGCTAATTTTTGGTTAACGCGATGCATAACCCTGCGTTACGCAACGTATTTTGACTCATGAGGTCTCGGATGCCCGCTTCTTTTTTTGCCCCCCGATTGGACAAAGTCAAACCATCCCCCACGTTTGCTATGCTCAAGTTGGCGGCGGAGTTGAGGGCACAAGGTAAGGACGTCATCGGTCTGAGTGCCGGCGAGCCGGATTTCGACACACCGGATCATATCAAGGCCGCCGCGAAAGCTGCGATAGACCAAGGAAAGACCAAATACACCCCGGTGGAAGGCACACCGGAACTTCGCGCCGCGATTTGCGCGAAATTCGATCGCGAAAACGGCTTGGCCTACACTCCGTCGCAAATCATCGCCTGCAACGGCGGCAAGCAAGTACTTTATAATGCCTTTGTTGCCACGGTAGGGCTGGGAGACGAGGTCATCATTCCGGCGCCTTATTGGGTGTCTTACCCCGATATGATCAATCTCGCCGAAGGCACCCCAGTGTTCGTGGCCACTAAAGCTGCGCACGGCTTCAAAATGTTGCCACAAGAGCTAGAAGCGGCAATTACGCCGCGCACCAAATGGCTGATACTGAATTCCCCTAGCAACCCGACCGGTGCAGCCTATACTGAAGCGGAATTGAGGGCATTAGCAGACGTGCTGCTACGTCATCCTAATGTTTGGGTGCTGGCAGATGATATTTATGAGCATCTCGTTTATGACGATTTCCAATTCCGCACCATCGCCCAAGTGGAGCCAAGACTATATGACCGCACGCTTACGCTCAACGGAGTCTCCAAGGCTTTCAGCATGACCGGTTGGCGTATTGGCTTTGCCGGCGGGCCGGAATTGCTCATCAAGAAAATGATCGAGATCCAAGGCCACTCCACCAGTAATCCATGTTCGATTAGTCAGGCCGCTGCGGTAGTGGCACTCAATGGACCGCGTGACTTCCTGGTACAATGGCGTGAGAGTTTCAAGCAGCGCCGCGATTTAGTGGTGAGGATGCTGAATGAAATAGACGGCATCAATTGTCCGAAGCCGGAAGGCGCTTTTTACGTTTATCCAAGTTGCGAAGGTATTATTGGTCGTGTGACGCCGAACGGTAAAGTACTGCACACAGATGAAGACGTGGCAAAATATTTGGTGGAGAGCGAAGGGGTAGCTGTGGTATTTGGCGCGGCTTTCGGCCTCAGCCCGGCATTTCGGATATCATATGCCGCCTCCGAGAGCCATCTGCGTGACGCCTGTTCCCGAATCCAACGAGCCTGCAGCAAATTATCGACGCAAAAGGCGGCATGATTTGGTGCAGATGGCTAATCGTGACTTTCTGAAGATATCAACGCAGCCTATAGGCGCGGCGTTAGCCTAAGCAGGTGATAAACGTTTGTTTGATCGCTGAAACATCTCCGGGATAACCCCGGGGTAAAGTGAGTTACAGACCCCACTAGCCAGGAGCGGCCGCCACGCGGTGGGCAGATTTTCTCAAGGCACACAAGACGCACAGGTGTTGCATGTACCAGCCGCGACGGCTAGGGGCAGCGGCATCACTGGCTTCGACCCTTTGTATAGTGCCAAACAAGCTCGTATTAGGTGACTGACAATTCTAAAATTTACTACAGATGTTCTCTGCAGACGTCCAAATCTCTGTTGATTTTATATCGCAAATGTGTGTTTCGCTTATGCATTCGACCGCCCGGCATTCCGCATAAGATGCTGGTTTATAAGGTAATTTTGCAAATAATTCCTTTGCCCGCCCCCGCCGCAAGTGCTAGTTTCAGATTCAAGCATTTCCGCTGATTCTTGCAAGGTTTTTCCGTGTCGACCGATAGTCTGAATCAACCGCTCAACCTCATCGCTCCCGTTACCATCGAAGAGGAGATGCAACGGTCCTATCTCGATTATGCGATGAGCGTTATCGTCTCCCGCGCCTTGCCGGATGTTCGTGACGGACTGAAGCCCGTGCACCGGCGCATCCTTTACGCCATGAAGGAAGGTGGCTACGACAGCAGCAAAGCCTATAAAAAATCAGCGCGTATCGTCGGTGACGTGATGGGTAAGTACCACCCACACGGTGACAGCGCGATTTATGATGCCATGGTGCGAATGGCACAGGATTTCTCCATGCGGCTAATGCTGGTGGACGGGCAGGGTAATTTTGGTTCTATGGACGGCGATCCACCCGCCGCCATGCGTTACACCGAAGCGCGTTTGGCCAAAGTGGCTGAAACGATGCTGGAAGATATTGATAAGAATACAGTTGGCTTCCACCCCAACTACGACGAGTCCACCGAAGAACCGGATGTTCTGCCGGCACGCTTTCCCAACCTTCTGGTCAACGGTGCCGGCGGCATCGCGGTGGGGATGGCCACCAATATCCCCACGCATAATCTGGGCGAGGTGTGTGACGCCTGTATCGCCACTATCGAAAATCCAGACATCACGATTGAACAGATCATGGGCATAATGCCCGCGCCGGATTTTCCCACCGGTGGACTTATTCTCGGGCGCGCTGGCGTGCGTGCTGCTTTTCATACCGGCCGCGGCTCTGTGATCATGCGCGCCCGAACAGAGGTGGAGGAAATCCGCAAGGATCGGCAGGCAATTGTTGTTTCCGAGATCCCGTATCAGATCAACAAAGTGCGTCTCATCGAGCGCATCGCGGAATGCGTGCAGGAAAAAATCATCGAAGGCATCGCCGACCTACGCGACGAGTCCGACCGCGATGGTGTGCGCCTGGTCATCGAGCTGAAGCGGGAAGCGATGCCAGATATTGTGCTAAATCAGCTGTTCAAGCACACGCCGCTGCAGACCAGCTTCGGTGTCAATATGTTGGCTCTGCATCAGGGTCGACCACTGCTGATGAATATCCTGGATGTTATTCGCGCCTTCATCGCTTTCCGCGAAGATGTCATAACTCGCCGTACGGAGTTCGAGTTAGCGCAGGCGCGTGACCGCGCCCATATCCTCGTTGGCCTCGCGGTCGCGGTGGCGAATATTGATGAGGTCATCGCTCTCATACGTCGAGCGCCAGATGCGAACGTGGCAAAGACGGAATTGATGGCGCGCGCCTGGCCTGCCGGCGATGTCGGCCCGCTCATCGCGCTGGTGGATGAAGCGGCCACAGCGCATGACGGCACTTACCGATTAAGTGAGGTTCAAGCCAAAGCCATTCTGGAATTGCGTCTACAGCGCCTGACCGGCCTGGAACGCGACAAAATCTCAGATGAGTTAAAGGATGTCGTGGCTGCCATCGCTGACTTCCTAGATATTCTGGCGTCACGTCCGCGCGTGCTGCAAATCATGAGGGATGAACTCATCAATATCCGCGATCTCTACGCCACGCCGCGCAAGACTGAGATTGTAGAGCAGGAATTCGAAGCCGATATCGAGGACTTGATTCAGCGCGAAGATATGGTGGTCACGGTCACCCATGGAGGGTATGCCAAGCGTGTGCCGCTCTCCACCTATCGCGCTCAAAAGCGCGGCGGCAAAGGCCGTGCCGGCATGAGCACAAAGGAAGAGGATTTCGTCAGCGAGCTCTTCGTTGCTTCCACCCACACACCCATGCTGTTCTTCTCCAGCATCGGCAAAGTTTATAAGCTGAAAGTTTATAAGTTACCGCTAGGCACGCCTCAGGCACGCGGCAAAGCGCTGGTCAATCTCCTGCCGCTGGAAGCCGGCGAGACTATCACCACTTTCCTACATCTGCCCGAAGACGAAGCGGCGTGGGCAAATCTCGATATCGCCTTTGCTACGGCGCGTGGCACTGTACGGCGTAACAAGCTATCTGACTTCGCCAATATCCGTGCTTCCGGTATGATTGCCATGAAGCTGGACGAGGAGGGAGACCGGCTAATTGCTGTCAAAACTTGCTCGGCGGCTGATGATTTCCTGCTCTCTACCAAGTTGGGACGATGCATCCGCTTCGCGGTGGACGATGTACGCGTTTTCTCCGGCCGCAATTCAGTGGGCGTGCGCGGTATAAAACTGGCAGAAGGTGATGCGATTATCTCTCTGTCCATACTGCACCATGTTGAAGCCAGCGCTGAAGAGCGCGCCGGTTATCTCAAGCAGGCGGCGGCACAACGCCGCGCAGCGGGAGCGGAAGAGCCGGAAGTCGTCAATAGCAGCGTAGCAGATGAGGAAAATGCTGTTGCGGCGTCCTTGTCGCCAGAGCGGTTCGCTGAACTTGCCGCTCAGGAGGAGTTTATTCTCACCGTCAGCGCCCAAGGATTCGGCAAGCGCAGTTCTTCCCATGAATATCGCGTTTCCGGACGCGGCGGCCAGGGCATCAGCAGCATGGGTATGTCCGGTCGCAACAACGCAGTGGCCGCGACCTTCCCGGTGCAAGACAGCCAAGACATCATGCTGGTAACGGACGGTGGCCAGATCATCCGCATGCCAGTGCACGATATCCGCATCGCCGGCCGGTCTACACAGGGGGTCACGCTCTTCCGCGTGGCGGAAGGCGAAACGGTCGTATCGGTCGCTGCGTTAGAAGACGAAAGCGAAGCAGATGTTGACGAATGAATAGGGAGTGTGCCGGAAACCAAACATTGAAGGTTGTAGAAAAATGACGCCAGAACGAGCAATAATTCCCCCACTCATGGGAGAAGAAACAAACGCTGGTCGATACAGTGCAACGCCTTAGATTTTGCTGGTGGCCAGGAGTCCCTCATCAACAATCCAAGACTTTATAACGTAATATCATACAATGCTAGAAGCGGATTAGGTGGGAAAAGTGTGCGCTCAGCCAACAGTAAAGAAAACCCGCATCGGCGTTTATCCAGGAACATTTGACCCTATCACCGGAGGTCATGTGGACATAATCCGGCGCGGCGCCAAGCTGGTAGATCATTTAATCGTGGCGGTGGCAAAGAATGCCGGCAAAGACCCACTGTTTGACACACGCGCGCGCGTTAACCTGGTGACGGCTGAAGTAGCGGCGCTGCAGAGCGAAGGCGTGAAAAATCTAGAAGTCATGCCTTTTGATACGCTGCTGATGGATTTTGTGCTGACGCAGCACGCCCGCGTCATCATTCGTGGTCTCCGTGCGGTTTCGGACTTCGAATATGAATTCCAAATGGCGGGCATGAACTCATATCTCGACGAAGATATTGAGACGGTGTTCTTGATGTCCGGTGACCGTTATCAATTCATATCGTCGCGCTTCGTCAAGGAAATCGCCCGGCTGGGTGGCGATGTAAGCCATTTTGTCAGCCCACATGTTGTTAAGGCGTTGCAGAAGCGTTTTGCAAAGGAAAGTGGCCGTCGCAAGGTTCATCCCATCGTACGAGATTAGTGCTGACCAATAGCAACAATCATGCCGCGCATGAACCAACCTGACAGCCAGCCACCTATATGGGGCAGTATTGCTGATTCACTACCAGATCTTTCTAACGCGGCCGTCAACGCGGCATTAAAATTAGCGCCCGCCTTGATGGCCTGTAACAGTGCGAATTCGCTAAAGCAGATCTTCGTACGCTGCACAGCACGATGTTGCCGGAAAAGCAGCAAATAGGTATCACGAACTGGAATTGTTCTTGGCTTAATATTAGCTTTGAAGGCGGCGAAGTAGTCTTCCGCGTCACAACTCAGATGTAGCAAACGCACGGATTGATGCAGTTTAAAGCACGTAGCGCCAAGCGCCACTTCATCCATACCGGCGAGGATAGAAGCCGTTAAGGCTGACGTGTCTTGGAACATAAAGGCTTCCGTAAGTCCAGCTTCAAGCGCCGCGAGTGCGGCTGCCTGAGGCGATGCGTGAAGCGCGGTAAAGTCAGCGAAGTCTACGCTGTAACGGTCGAGATTATAATTATATGACGGTGTACTCTGCACAAAGGCTGTGATTAATTCCTCGCAGGTCGCGCCCAGATAATCCTGCGTTGCTGGATAATCAGAGCGCACTGCTGCCCGTAATCGTAAATGATAGGCTTCTTGATAAATGCCGATAAGTTGCGCAGGAGTAAGGCGCGGGTTCGGTTTTAGCAGGGCCGCTATTTCCCGTTCCGGAAGCGTGAACACGATTGCCGTGTGCAGTTTTTCAAGCGCTTTGTGCAATGCGGTCATTTAAAGTCTCACAGCATATACGTCTGGCCTGAGAAAGCTCCTGCAATAGTTCGCCAAAATCAGGAATCTTATCGTCACGCTCTATCATTGTCGGTTTGGCACCAAACCGACGGATAGCTTGGGCATATACTTGCCAGACCGGTGAGATTACCGGCTCGTCATGTGTGTCCACTATATGAGTGCCAAGATTACGGTGTCCAGCCAAGTGGATATAGATTACAGCTTGCGGAGGCAGTGCCTCAATGTAAGTGTCCGTCAAGAAGCCATGGTTGTATCCACTGACATAGATATTGTTTACATCCAGCAATAGGCCGCAGCCAGTGCGATTCGCAAGTTCGGCCAGGAACACCCATTCCGGCATGGTTGATTGGGCGAATTGCAGATATGAGGACGGATTTTCAAGTACCAGTTGTCGCCCGAGAATATCCTGAACCTTGGTTACGCGCGCAGCGACATGCTCTAAGGACTCAATAGTATAAGGCAGTGGCAACAAATCATGCGTGTTGTGGCCGCCCAGGCCGGTAAAGCACAAATGATCAGAAACCACTGCCGGACGCAAATGGTCAATCAATCGCTTGTGGCGTGCAAGATAGTCTTGATCCAGATCATCAGCGCCACCTATTGAGAGGCTGACACCGTGCATGACGAAAGCATATTCACGGCGCAAATCTTCCAAAAATTCCCAATACCCCTCATGCGCGTGCATGAAGTTTTCACTGATGATTTCAAACCAATCAATGTCGGGTTGATCCCGGAA
>CAYOGS010000021.1:0-13973 GCA_964403435.1 uncultured Rhodospirillales bacterium
GTGCTGATCTCCGCACCAGCCACAGATGAGGACATCACGGTGGTCTATGGCGTCAACCACGACAAGCTCAAGGCGGCGGATGCCATCGTCTCCAACGCTTCCTGTACCACCAACTGCCTGGCTCCAGTGGCTTCGGTGCTACAAAAACTTGTCGGCATCGAACATGGCTTCATGACTACCATCCATTCCTATACCGGAGACCAACGCGTGGTGGACACCATGCACAGTGACCTGCACCGCGCTCGTGCCGCAGCGTTGAACATGATTCCGACTTCCACCGGCGCCGCAAAAGCCGTGGGCAAAGTGCTGCCGGAATTGAAGGGCAAGCTGGACGGCACTGCAATCCGCGTACCGACGCCGAACGTTTCAGTCGTGGATTTGAAGTTCGTTGCCAGCCGCGCTACGACAGTTGAGGAGATCAATAAGGCTGTACAGGCGGCGGCTGACGGTGCGTTGAAAGGTATTCTTGGCACCTATAGCGAGCCATTGGTCTCTACTGACTTCAACCATGACCCACACTCTTCCATCTTTGCTCTGGGCGAGACTAAGGTTATGGGCGGCACTTTTGTGCGAGTCATGAGCTGGTATGACAATGAGTGGGGCTTCTCCAACCGCATGGGCGACACGGCAGTCGCCATGATGAAAGCCAAATAGTGGCGGGTAACAACGGCTTTAACACTAAGGCGCGGTGCTGAACCGCGCCTTTTTGATGTCAATTTTTCTATCTAAATAGCGGTAGAATAGGTTATATTGGCAGCTAATTGAGCGCGGAAAACCCATGAGCGAGGAAGAACCCAGACGCCATCGCAGCGTCTTGTCGGAAACGCAGTTGGCGCCGCCCCTTCCAGGGTCGGCCTTGCTGACTGTCACGCGCTGGATTTTGTTGTTGGAACAGAATATCCGGCTCTGCTGGCGGTTTTATTGCCTGCTAGGTCTGTTTCTGGCCCTATCTTGGTTTGATCTGTTTCGCTATCTGCCCAACTTTGTGCACTTCCTCATGCTTGCGCTGTTCTTAGCGGCGGCATTGCTGAGTTTACGTGGCACCGGTGCTGGCTGGGTGCTGCCTTCACAAGGTGCTGCAGCGCGGCGGCTGGAAGCGGCCAACGCCGTCCAGCATTTTCCCTACGAGGCCTTGACCGCGGAGCCGGTTTATCCGCAGCAAGACAGCGCCGTCAAAACTTTGTGGCAGCGACACCAAGAGCGCGCACGCCAGGCGCTACAAAAGCTGCGGCTACCGCTGCCCAGTTTTAGTATTAACGGTCCTGATCCTTACTATGCCCGCCTCGGTGTCAGCTTGCTGCTGCTGCTGGCAGTGGTCACGGGGCGTGATGAGCTTGGTGCCCGTCTTGAACGCGCTTTGACGCCGATGACGTCAAACGAATTGCACCTTGGCACGGCCGCAAAAATTACCGCTTGGGTGACGCCGCCGGCCTATACAGGACAGGCGCCGATTCTGCTGGCGGAAAATGGCAAAATAGCTGCTCACAAGGAGTGGAACATTCCGGCTGGGAGCAAGCTGGCGCTGCGCGTCGCCGAGGTTGCCGAAGCGCCAGTGCTCGTCACCGATGGTGCGGCAACGCCTTTCGTCAAATCCGGAGAGCAGAATTTTACGCTGGATATGACCATGCCGGCTACCAGCATTTTGAAAATCACTAGTGGCTGGACGACCCTGTCGCGCTGGTCGGTCAACTTTGTGCCGGACAAAGTGCCGCAAGCCAATTGGGTGTCGCCGCCGCAAGCAGATAAGCAGGATCATGTGGTGCTGCAGTATCGGGTGGAGGATGATTACGGTCTGTCACAGGTGCAAGGCGTCATGAATCTTGCTGTCAGCGCTGTTGGATTACCGGCGGAGCAGCAGACGCTGGTACTCTCTGGTGCCGGGCAGAAAAGTTTTGAAGGCAAGACCAATCTGCCACTCGGCATCAATTTGTGGGCGGGCATGCCGGTCAATTTGGTGGTGGAAGCCACTGACCAAGCGGGGCAGACCGGGCGTAGCGCCAGTGTATCGCTAACATTGCCAGAACATCGCTTCACCGACCCGCTGGCGCGCCAATTGGCGGAGATGCGTAAAAAACTACTGCTCAACCATATCGCGGAATGGAAGCCGACGCTCAACCAGTTGGTGGCCTTGGCACAGGAAGTGCCGCGCTACCGCGGCGATCCGCGCATCCTGCTTGGGCTACGCAGCACCGCGGTGCGTATGTACCACGACGAGGATCATAATGGTTTGACACCGGTAGCCACCACGTTGTGGCAGATGGCATTACATCTTGATACCGGCGGCGTCACGCAAGCGGAAGAAAAACTGCGTCAAGCCCAGCAATCGCTGGAGCAGGCTCTGGCGCAAAAGGCCGACCCGGAAAAAATACAGCAAAAGATGCAGGAACTGCAACAGGCTTTAGCCGACTATATGCAAAGCCTGGCGCGCAACTTGCCGCCCGAAGCGCAGGATATTCCGCAGGACATGCTCGATGAGGCCGGTCAGCAATTCGCCCGTGAACTGATGGACAAGATCAAGGAAATCCAGGATCTAGCACAAACCGGCGCGCACGAGGCCGCGCAGCAGAAACTGCAAGAGCTGCAGAAGATGCTGGACCAAATGAGCAATATGCAACCGATGACTGAGCAGCAGCAGAAAGACCTGGAAGCACTAAAGCAGATGCGTGAATTGATCGAAAAGCAGGAAAAATTGCAGGAACAGACCGGCAAGGCGCAGCAGCAGGAACAACAGCAGCAGGCCGAGGAACGCCGCCAGCAACAAGCGCAGCAGGGTGATGATACACAACCCTCATCGCAGTCCGGCCAAGAGAAAAAACCCTACGCTTCCCCTGTGCCGCGCGAAAATTATGATGAAGAGCCACAGCAGAAACCACAACCGAAAGATAGTCCGCCTCCAGATCGTGGCAATCAATCCACCCAGGCGCCAGGGCAGCCGGAAGCGCAGCAGCAAGGCGCCGCCGTGACCAGTCCGGACAAGAGTGGTACGCCAGGAAATGGCGGTACGGAAAAGCGGGAGGATTTATCCGCCGCGGGTCTGGCGCAACAGCAACAAGAACTGCGTGAAAAGCTCGGCAAAATCGCTAATGATATAGCAGAGAAGGAACAGGATCCGCCACGGCAACTGGGCACCGCCGACCAGGGAATGAAATCCGCGCAGCAAAAACTCAGTAAGGAAGAATGGCCGCAAGCGAAATCTGAACAAAACAAGACGCTACAAGCGCTCAAAGACATGACAGAAAAAATGAAGGAACAATTGCAAAAGCAATTGACCTTCCTGCCCACAGGCGGAGAAGGTAAGGAAGGTCCGGACCGCAATCCGTTCGGCCGCCCGGATAAAGACAAGGGCAAAGGCGGCGTTGATGAAAAAGTGAAGGTGCCTGATCAGCAGGATGTGCAGAAAGCGCGCAAAATCCTGGATGAGTTACGCAAACGTAGCGGCGAATATGAACGCCCGAAAGACGAGCGTGGCTACATTGATCGGTTGCTGAATAAGTTTTAGTCGCCGCGAGGCTTTGCCGGCTGCTTCGGCTCTGGTTCTCTGTCACAGACATTTTTTCTTTGCTGAGCCGACTTAACTCACTCTTTCCACCCGCTGGAGCAGCCAAAGCAAAGGCTGGTCGGCACCGCTGCGTGCGCTCAGCGTCAGTTGTTCGCTGCGGCGCGGCGCGCCGTCGCCGCAATAGAGGCTCGGCTCCAGACTCAACCGGCCGCCTTCGGCCAAGAATTTCCAGCCCTGACCGGCAGGTGTTCGCAGCAGCGCTGCCTGACCGTTCTGCAGCAGATTGCACTGCATAGAGGGGTGCAGATGGAAGCGCAGCATGTAGGGGTAAACGCCGGGGCCATGTAGCACATCCTGCCCGCGAAGCCAGCTGCCGTCGCCAGACAGAGCCAGTTTCCGTTCATGGATTAAACCGAAGGCTTCGCGGTAGCCGTCATGCGTGGCTTCAATGGTATGCACTTGATCGAGCGCATAGCTGCGTGCCGTGACTTGGCGCGGCCGGCGGCCAAGTCCGCCTTCCGGCCGCACGTCCGCTGCATTGGTGTCCGCTACCTGCAGCGTACTGTGCGCTGCGGTAGCGGCCAGCGCTTGGCGCCATTCGCCCCAAATCATGCTTCCACCGCAGTTGGTGAAGATGCGGTCGCGACCATGGCTGAACTCGAAACTGAGTAAGCCCGCATGGGCAAAAGCGTCATGCCCGCGCGGTGGGGGCAGGGCGCTGTCGCAAATAAGTAGGCAGCGCCCGGCCTGAAGCCTTTCATAGCCGGAATGAGGCAGCGATTTGCCGCCGCGGCTCCGCACTTGGCTGCATTCCAGCACGCGGTCAATCTGTGGTGGTGCGCCGGCTGCTCCGCCATGAAACAGCGCGAAGCCGCCATCGCCGTGTCGCAGGCTGCGGAGCGCCGGTACCATCTGCTTCACAGCCCAATCCAATTCAGGCGGGCAGGCGATCTGCTGCATCGTCAGCGCAGAGCGAATGTCGAGTAATCGCGTCAACGCTTCCAGCATTGGCAGCGGCGCGCGGCAGCGATGGCCGCCATCTGGCAAAATATCCTCATTCAGCTGGCGGCAGAGAAGGCTGAGTGCCAGCGCCACGTTCTTCGGTCCGTCCTCCGGTAGATTTAGCGCGGAATAAATAAGGCCTTGATAGACCGTGATCGCTTCCAACCCCGTCATGCCACCAGGCACCAGCCGCGACAGATGCCGTGCTTGCCGCGCAATGCTCGTGATGAGCCGGGCTTGTAAACTTGGCTCCATCGCCGGCAGCAGAAAACGCGCATTCCCAAGCCAAGCGGCCAGGCGCGCACCCAGCACGGGCGCTGACCAGCTGGCATGCTGCCAGCGATCCTGCCCCTCCAGCCAATCCGCGATCATCGCTACGCCCGCTTGCTGCGCCTGCGCCGAGCCTTCGGCGCGCAAATCATGCAACCAGCCGAAACCATGCAACGCTTCGCGCCAAGCCTGGCTGGCTTGCTGAGGCTGCCATGGCGGTGGCCAGGCCGTCGCGACTTCGCCGCCGAAGTTAAAACGTGCTTGCAGTAGCTCCTCGCCGCGTCCGGCATTGCCGGCTTGCAGCGGTTGCGGCAGGAAAGTGAGGGAGGCGGGTACTTCGCCCTGCAGCATCAAATGATAGAGGGGGTTACCATAGGTGACGGCGGCAGCACCGCTCCGTACCTGATCCCACAATTTCTGAGGCCGGATGCCCATGGGGTTCAGCCGCCTCGCAGGCGGGAGATGTTGTCGGCGTAATGCGTCTTGCCGCCGTTGAAGCTCGCGGTGCCGGCCACTAGCACATCAGCGCCAGCCGCGATGACCTGCGGAGCGGTGGTGATGTTGATGCCACCATCGACTTCCAAATCTACTGGCTTGCCCAGTCGGTCGAGATGTGCGCGGATAGCCTTGATTTTCTCCAGTGCTTCCGGGATGAAACGCTGCCCGCCGAAGCCGGGATTGACTGACATCACCAACACCAAATCAAGCTCGTTCCACACATGGTCCAGCACGCTCAGCGGCGTGGCGGGGTTGAGCGAGACGCCGGCCTTCTTGCCCTGCGCTAAAATCAACTGCAACGTGCGGTGCAGATGTGGCCCGGATTCGGGATGCACGGTGATGATGTCGGCGCCAGCCTGGGCGAAGGCGGCGATGAACGGGTCCACGGGCGCAATCATGAGATGGACATCGAAGATCTTCTGGCTGTGTGGGCGCAGCGCCTTCACCACATCCGGCCCGATGGTCAGGTTTGGGACAAAATGACCGTCCATTACGTCAATATGGATATAGTCCGCCCCCGCTGCGTCCACAGCGCGTACTTCCTCGCCCAGACGCGCAAAATCGGCCGAGAGGATAGAAGGGGCGATGCGAACCGGTTGTGGCATGGAGAAAGTGCCCTCTATGACAATGACTTATGGAGAATAGTGAACAATGGAGACGAGCGGGCTACAGCCCGTTGCCGCCTAAATTACGCGATCAAAGATTGAAGAAATACAAAGATTTTCTTAACGCCACCAAGTTGCTCGCCGCGGGCTAATTTTTCTGGGTTATCCGTGCGCTGGCGTCGACTTTTAAGATGGAGGCATAGAAACCATCCATACCACCTGGCAGCTGGTGCGGCAAAGTGCGTAAATCACCTTCCGGGGTGATGCAGGATGTCAATCCGCCGATGGCTGGCCCGGCCACGGCGACACGTTGCAGTCGCTGGTTGCTTTTCAGCAACGCTGCCACTTGGTTCAGCCCTTCCTCGGGTTGCAGGGAGCAGACGGCATAGACCAGAGTCGCATGCGCTGGTAACCAGCCACTAACATGGTTGAGCAAGGCCGTTTGCAATGAGGCTTGTTTACGGATGTCCAGCCGGTCCTTTAGCCAGGCAATTTCCGGGTGGCGGCGCAGCGTGCCGGTAGCGGAGCAGGGGGCGTCCAATAACACGGCGTCCACAGGCCGTTCAGGTTTCCAGGCCACTGCATCGGCCACGACGATCTCGGCATTCAGACGCAGTCGCTGCAGGTTTTGTCTCAGCGTTTCCGCCCGCGCGGGGTTGCGCTCCACCGCGATGACCGTGGCACCGGCCGCCGCCAGCTGCGCCGTTTTACCGCCTGGCGCAGCGCCAATATCCACGATGGTTTTGCCGCGCAGGTCGCCGAGCAGCTTCACCGGTAAAGTGGCTGCGGCGTCCTGGACCCACCAGGCGCCTTCGGCATAGCCGGGCAAGTCCTCTACTTTTCCAGCATCCTGCAGCCGCAACGAGCCAGTAGGGAGAAGCACAGCGTTCAGTTTGACTGCCCAGGCAGCGGCATCGGCCTTCACCGTGATATCCAGAGGCGGCTCCAGCACTTGCTGGCGCGCGATGGCACTGACGGCGTCTGCGCCATAAGCCGTCGTCCAGCTCTGCAGCAGCCAGTCCGGCAATATCTTCAACGCACTATCGGCCGGCACTGGCGCCGCGCTCAATTTGCGGGCAACAGCGTTGACCAGGCCTTTCAAATGCGGCTGATTGGTGTAGACCGCCAGCCGCACAGCCATATCTACGGCGGCATGCGCCGGCGTTTCAAGCCACCAGAGCTGCGTGGCAGTGAGGCGCAATATATCTACCACCACCGCCGGTGTGTTTTTCAGCTGCAGATGTGCCGCTAGCACGGCGTCAATCTGCCCCAGGCGGCGCAGCGTGGCCAGGACCAGTAGGCGGGTAAAGGCGCGGTCGCGTTCCGGCAGGCTGTTCAGCTTGGGCAGGTCGGCCACCGCATCGCCGAAATTCTGCCCGCGCCGCAAGATTAGCGTCAGTAGCTGATGTGCCAGTTGGCGGGCAGGCAGCCCGGAAGGCGGGGAGGAAGGAACGGCGGACGGCGGCATCAAGAATCCTTGGCATCAGTGTGGTGGATAAGAATGCAACGCGGATGGCCGGAGAGATCACGGCGCAGGACTGGGGTCAAGCTGGTGGCGTGGAACAGACGTGGCACGCTGTCGCCTTGATCGTAACCGATTTCGAGAATAGCAGTGCCTTGTTTGGTTAGCAAAGCGGGCAGCAGGGCTATGATGCGCCGGTAGGCATTCAATCCGTCCACGCCGCCGTCCAGCGCCAGCATGGGATCGAAATCGCGCACATCACGCTGCAACGTAGCAATGACCGGTGTGGCGATATAAGGCGGGTTGCTGAGGATGAGGTCAAATGTATTCGCCTTATCGTCATGCCCGTGAGGGTGGGCCTCGCGCTTTTCTCTAAAGAAACCTGACAGTATGACCTGGCAAAAATCGGCTTCGTTCCAATCTGCTGTCATAAACTGTGTCCGACCAGCCAACCCAAGCGCTGCGGCATTGGCGGCAGCCTGCATCACCGCCTCCGGTGCAAGATCAATACCGAGTCCGATGGCATGCGGATATTCATGCAGCAGACTGAGCAGCAGGCAGCCGCTACCGGTGCCAAGATCAAGCAGATTGAGTTGCGCTTGTTTGTCTGGAAAACATTCCAGTGCCGCTTCAATCAGTGTTTCGCTGTCAGGACGTGGCACGAGCGTGGCGGCATTGAGCGCGAAATCCAGCCCCCAAAATTCCTTATGGCCGAGAAGGCGCGCTAAGGGTTCACCCGTGCTGCGTCGTGCTAGTGCCGCTGCTAGGTTTAGCTGCTCAGCGGCAGTAAGAGGGCGCTTGCCCTGCGCCAGTAAAGCAGCGCGATCCAACACCAATACGCCGGCCAGCAATGCTCGCGCCTCGCGCTGCGGTTCATCGAGTCCGGCACTTCGCAGGTGCTGCGTGGCGTGGGTCAGAAACTCAGACAAACTGGGCAAGCCGCTCCGCCTCGTCGTGGGAGAGCAGCGGCTCGATAATTTCGTCCAACGCATCGCCGCTGATGATGTGGTCTATCTTATATAAAGTCAGTTCAATGCGGTGGTCGCTCACCCTACCTTGCGGAAAATTATAGGTGCGGATGCGCTCCGAGCGATCGCCCGTGCCCACTTGGCCTTTGCGGTCGGCCGCCCTGACGCTGTCTTTCTGTTGCCGTTCGATATCATAGAGTTTGGCGCGCAGCATGGTCATGGCGCGGGCGCGGTTCTTGTGCTGCGACCGCTCGTCCTGACAGGCGACGATGATGCCGCTGGGCATATGTGTTATCCGCACGGCGCTTTCGGTCTTATTGACATGTTGTCCGCCGGCGCCGCTTGCCCGATACACGTCCATCTGCAAATCTTTTTCGTCAATCTGGATATCCACCTCCTCCGCTTCAGGCAGTACGGCCACTGTGGCGGTGGAGGTGTGGACGCGTCCTGATGCTTCCGTCTGAGGCACGCGTTGCACCCGATGGACGCCGGACTCGAACTTCAAGCGCGCGAAAACACCTTGGCCGGTAATGCTGGCCACGCCTTCCTTGATACCGCCGATATCGGATTCCGAAAGTGACAATACCTCGAAGCCCCAGCCATGCACGGTAGCATAGCGCCGATACATGCCGAACAAAGCAGCGGCGAACAACGCCGCTTCCTCGCCACCAGTGCCGGCGCGCACTTCCAGGATGGCACTGCGCGCATCCGCCTCGTCCTTTGGCAGCAGTAGACGCAGCAAAGCTTTTTCGAGAGTTGGTAGTTTTTCCTTCAGCGTCTGCAACTCACTTTCCGCGAGCGCCTTCATCTCCGCGTCGCTGCGCAAAGCTTCCAATTCCTGTTTTTCGCGCTCGGCATCCTGCCAAGCGGCCACGGCCAAGGCCACAGGCTCCAGCTCGGCATATTCCTTGGACAGTTTGGTGAATTGCGCGGCGACGACGTTCGGTTGGGCGAGGTGGTGCTTTAACTCCTCGAACCGTTCCGTCACCCGCGCCAGGGCCTCGGCGGGGATCATGCGGTTATCTACTCCGCCGCTTCGGCGGTATTTTTGTTGGCCTCAATCTCCGCGGCGCGTTTTTCAACGAGGCCGACGAGATGCCCGACGATATCCTCGTCCTTGAGCCGGTGGTCGGGCTGTCCCTGGATATAGACCTGGTGGGTACCCTTGCCCCCTCCCGTGAAGCCGATATCGGTCATCAAAGCCTCACCAGGTCCGTTGACCACGCAGCCGATGACGGAAACCGTGAGTGGCGTGGTGATATGCGCCAGCCGCTCTTCCAGTACTTCCACGGTTTTGATGACGTTGAAATTCTGTCGCGCACAACTGGGGCAGGAGATGACGGTGACGCCCCGGCGTCGCAGCCCAAGCGATTTCAGCATCTCGAAACCGACGCGCACTTCCTCTTCCGGTTCGGCGGAGAGGGAGACACGGATGGTGTCGCCGATGCCTGACCAGAGTAGCATGCCCATGCCGATGGAACTTTTTACCGTTCCAGCGCGCAAGCCGCCGGCCTCGGTGACGCCGACATGCAGTGGGTAATCGCAGGCGCTGGCCAACCCTTGATAGGCGGCGACGGCCAGGAAGGCATCCGAGGCTTTCACGCTGATTTTGAAATTGAAGAAGTCATTGTCTTCCAGAATCTTCGCGTGGTTAAGCGCGCTTTGGATCATCGCGTCCGGGCAGGGTTCGCCAAATTTTTCCAGCAATTCTTGCTCCAGAGATCCGGCATTGACGCCGATCCGCATTGAGCAGCCATGGTCTTTCGCCGCTTTGATAACCTCGCGTACCCGGTCGGCTGAGCCGATATTGCCGGGATTGATCCGCAGACAGGCGGCGCCGTTTTGCGCCGCTTCGATGCCGCGCTTATAGTGGAAATGAATATCTGCGACGATGGGTACGTTCACCGCCTTGGTGATGAGTTTCAGTGCCGCTGAAGATTCTTCGTCCGGGCATGAGACGCGCACGATATCGGCACCGGCCGCTTCGCAGCGTTTGATCTGGTCAATGGTCGCCGCCGCGTCTGTGGTCAAGGTGTTGGTCATGGTCTGGACAGTGATGGGGGCGTCGCCGCCCACCGGCACCTTGCCGACCATGATCTGGCGACACTGGCGCCGCTCGATGGTGCGCCAGGGGCGAATATGGTGAATGTCGCTATGGTCGCCGCTCATTGTGCCCTCACTGCCCGTCTTGCGTTGCGCGCAATCTATCCCTCGCACTCATCAAAGCCAAGCCTATACCGCTGTTTTGCCGCGACAAAGTGCCCCTGCGGCGGCTTGCCAGCTTGTCCCGATTTCTGCTTTGCTGCAGTGCCGAAGGCATTCTGGTCACAACTGTTTGAAGAGAAAGGATTTCGTACACGATTTTGCTGGCCGATGACTGGGTGTTTGTGATGTGATCCAGTGTTGGTTCGATTCGTAGGACGCGATGTTTCATGGTTTACGTGACATTGTTCCCTCCCAGGCGCAGGCCGCAGGCTTCGCGCCGCCACTGACATCCCTGCAATATACCGGTCGTAACGGTCAGCCGAGCCTTGACGCCGTGGCTACCGCTCTATGGTTGGCGCGCGACGAGCTGACCGCTCGCGACCTTTCCCGCAGCTTGACACAATTGTCCGGACGCCCCGTGCTGGTGGTTGACCTGGCAGCCATGCCACATGCGCCCACGACCCGTACCACCGGTAACCACAGTGAAGCGCCCTTTACTCGAGACCAGCTGGCGGAACGTGCGCGCTATCTGGCCCGGGAAGCGCGAGAAACGCTGCCAGAAGCCCAGTCAATATGGCAGAAGTGGAAGTGGTTGGCGGTTTCCGCCAAAATCTGCGCGCCGAACGTGGATGAGTTGACGGTCAAGGGCGGGCCAGAGGCCGAAGTCGCGGCGGCCAAGCAATTACCGTCACGCTTGACGGGCGAATCATGGAACAAGGCGGCGGTGATTTTCGCGCCAGACCGGCGTTGGACGGAGCAGCAGGAATGGGCGAATATCACAGGGCTGGGCGGCCGGTTGGAGCGTCATCCCACCGGAAGCAGTGTGCGCACCTATCTTAGCGGGCATGAAACCGCGCATGTGCTACAGCGGCGTCAGGGGTTGGATCAAAACAGCGCCAGTGCTGCCCAGCAGAATCTTGCCAAATGGATCATCGAATATGATGCCGACAAAATGGAAGTTAATGGCTTGCGGCAGCTCGGCCAGCGGTTGAAGCAGCAGTCTCAACGGGAAGATTTGCAAGGTACATCCCTGGCGGAAAACCGTCAGCAGCGTCAGGAATTGATGGAGAACGCCGTCGGCATCAAGCATATGCGCGCCATAAACGGCTTTCTCTATTCCACGCCGCGCTATTGGGTGGCGCTGGCACTGGATAATCCACGCCAGCTCGGACTGCTCCCGGAGCCGCGCGATAGAGATGATAAACCTACCGTCCAGGCTTATGCACAGTCGGTGCAGCTGGCGGCGGACAAAAGTTTTCTCTCGGGTTATGAATTGCGCTGGCGCGTGGCGGCGCAGCTGGAGGGCAAGCCGCTGACAGAGGATTCGGCAGCGCTGCAGGCAAAAATCAAGGATTGGCGCGATAACCCCGGTCCAGCACAATCCGGCACAGCGCGGTGGGAGCTAAATTACTGGTTCAGTGATATTTTTAGCCGCGATAAGAAGGCGAAGTCGCCAGACGAACCGAAGAATAATTTCTATTGGGGCGCCGCCAACGATGTGACGCAGGCTATTCCTGCGCTACGTCAGGTCATGGCCAGCGGCGCCATCACCGATCCGCTGACGCGCCGCAATGGCGAATTGGTGCTGCAGGCCGCGGAATTTTTCGTGCCGAGTCTTAAGCAACAGCCGACCGTGGCAATGCGGCCGACTGCGGCGCTTCCCCAGCCGTTGGCGCCCGCCGTCTGAAGGCACTTAACTACCCAAAGGTTGCCAAGGCTGTGAATTGGTCCGACTCGCTCGTGTTTGCGTGGATTTTGTTAAATCCCAGCTTTACTTCTACCTTGTAGCCAAGGCTCACATCGGCGTGGTTGTGTCAGGTATCGATGGATTCTAAAGACCAAAGTCACAGATTCATTCAGGACTAAAAATAAGCGGAAACAAATTAATTCTTTTGTGCTGCCTATCAGCCTTGTAAAGCCACGTGCCAGAGGAAAAAGTTTAATAACTATGATTCCGCGAAAGGCAGTTGGATTTCTGGCTTCGTAAGGCTATTTGAGAATACTCCGTAGCATCCAGAGCGTTTTCTGGTGGGCGGTCACTCTTTCAACCATCAGATTTTCTGTTTCGTCATCGTCAATCTGGTTGGCGGCATCTTTTGCGCTTTGGCAACTCTTTACGGCACTTTCATGCAACACAATCAAATTCTCCACCATGCTATCGGCACGAACATTGATATCGCACTCTTTTGCCAGCACATTCGAGATCGATTGGAGCGCATGTATGATGTTCTCGCCGTCAAAAGGCTGCGCATATGACCCGAGTGCCCGGATGCGTTCCGCTATTTCGTCAATCGCCAGAAACAAGGCACGATATTGCTGCTCTAGCATGCCGTGTAGGGCGACAAACTGCACGCCTTCAATATTCCAGTGATAATTGTGCGTTGCCAGATAGACACTGTAGGTTCTGGTAAGTACATCCTGTAGTCTCTGTGCCACCTGTGTGTCTGTTGGTTTGGGGTGGATAAAAGGCAGTGAGTTTGCCATGAATCGCTCCTCGAGTGGTTGCGAATAATTCACTTAATGGAAAGATGAGTACTAAACAGTCGGCGGGTTTACTCTTCGACCCGTCAAGACACTGTAGACAAGGCTGGCAACAAACAGGGTGACAAACAGGACGGCAAGAAATCGCGCGATGAACGCGAAGTCAGCCGCCAGACCACTGAAACCCAAAAAGCCAGCGCTAACGGCGAGTACGAAAAAAACAATCATATAACGTAACATGGATACTCTCCTTACGAACGAGGTGACTGGCTAGCGCCATATTGGCTTACCGAGATCAATGTCCTTCTCCGACGAAAGGCCACCTGCTGCGCCCCCGACGGCGGCACCAACCGCTGCGCCTGCGGCCGGACTGCCGACGATCACCCCGGTCACTGCTCCGACACCGGCGCCAATGCCGGCACCGCTGGCAACGCGATCAACAGGTTTGGTGCCGCAGGCAGTCAGTGCAATCAGAACGATGGCTGCCAGGATTTTTGGTGAATGCTTCATATGGATTCTCCTCTTATTCAATTGGTATGCCACCACAGTATGCATGGCGAAGTGATTAGGCTTCGCGGCTTTCGCTGGCCGCGATACAGCACATGATCAGGTAGCAAGCTTTCACGATCACAAGCAGGCTCACGTGAATTCCTTCCTAATCGTCGCGAACACGCCTTTGTAGCGAGCTGCATTATTCATTTTCATCAAGCGCGCCGCGATAATGGCTTCCTGTTTCTGCGGCACGCCGAATTTGCGCCAGATCATTGTCTTTCACCAACCAATCAAAGGAACGATCCATAACCGGATAATATTTCTGAAAATCCGGAATGTAGGGCATGTTGCGGCTGAACATTGTTGTCTTCCTTTTTACCGGTTGTTCTGAAGCAAGAAGGTATTCACCCACCTCAGCGTCGTGTATTGATGAGATACGCGTTTACCTATAACGATGCGATGTCTGCTTCTGTCGCCGGCATAGTCTTCGC
>CAYOGS010000022.1:0-3023 GCA_964403435.1 uncultured Rhodospirillales bacterium
GGCTACCCCCAGGTCGGTCAATCGCTGGTCAGCGTTGTCGGCGCGCAGACTGAGACGATATTCGGCACGGGAGGTGAACATACGGTAGGGCTCCGACGTGCCCCGTGTGGTCAAATCGTCTAGCATCACGCCGATATAGGCCTGGGTGCGATCCAAGCTGAAAACTGGGCTGCCAGAGGCCTTGCGCGCAGCGTTGAGACCTGCCATCAGGCCTTGCGCGGCGGCTTCTTCATAGCCGGTGGTGCCGTTTATTTGGCCCGCCAGGAACAGACCAGGGATTTTCTTGGTTTCCAGGGTCAGGTGCAGTTCGCGAGGGTCAACGTAATCATATTCAATGGCATAGCCGTGGCGCAGGATCGTGGCATGCTCCAGACCCGGCATGGAATGGATGTAAGCATCCTGAACATCACGCGGCAAGGAGGTGGAAAGGCCGTTGGGATAGACGGTATCGTCATCCAGGCCTTCCGGTTCCAGGAAAATCTGGTGGCGTTCTTTGTCGGCGAAGCGAGTGACCTTGTCCTCAATGGATGGGCAGTAGCGCGGACCGACGCCTTCAATCTGGCCGGAATACATGGCGGAGCGATGAAGATTATCCCGGATAATGGCGTGCGTCGCAGCCGTGGTGTGGGTGATGCCGCAAGCGATTTGGGGCTGGTTGATGGTGGTGGTGAGTGTGGAAAATGGGACAGGCGGATTATCGCCGGGCTGGCTTTCCAGGCTGTCCCAATCAATAGTGCGCCCATCCAGACGCGGTGGCGTACCGGTTTTCAGGCGCCCAAGGCGCAGATCAAGCCGGCGCAGCGTTGCGGCTAAACCCATAGCGGGCGGCTCGCCATGTCGGCCTGCGGGGGTTTTTTCCATGCCAATATGAATGAGGCCGCGCAAGAAGGTGCCCGTTGTGATGACGATGGCGGCGGCATGGTATTCATCGCCATCGGCGCCAATGATGCCGGACACGGCGCCAGAAGTGCTGAACAGCAAATCTTCTACCGCTACTGGCAGGATCGTCAGATTGGGCTGGCTGGCCAGGGCGGCTTGCATCGCTTGGCGATAGAGTTTGCGGTCGGCCTGGGCGCGAGGGCCTTGCACGGCAGCACCCTTGCTCCGGTTAAGCAGTCGGAACTGAATCCCTGCTTTATCAGCCACTTGGCCCATCAGGCCATCCAGGGCGTCAATTTCCCGCACCAGATGGCCTTTGCCAAGCCCGCCGATTGCAGGGTTGCAGGACATTTCGCCAATTGTATCAAGGCGATGGGTGGCCAGCAAAGTTTTTGCGCCCAGGCGAGCGGCGGCGGCGGCGGCTTCGCAGCCGGCATGACCGGCGCCAATAACAATAACGGAAAAAGTTTTTTCTGGGGTCGCCATTGGTGGGTTTTAGCCAATTGGGTCTGGCAAAGCCAGATTATTTGGTGATTTCATGTGAATCCCTGATTCGCGTGCCGATATGGCGTTAACACACTGGGCAGGAAATCGTGGTATGATTGGATTGTGGATAACTCGTTTCATGTGGAACGATTTATTCATGATTTGAAGGCTTTGGCAGCTTATTTTGAGAGGAGCGCGGCCGGCTTGGCAAAGAGTTATTACCTTGACGAACTTCGTTTGCGACTGATGGCCGCCAAGGAACGACTCGCTCTAGAACGGCTGAATATTTTTCAACTCTGCCCTAACCGCAAGCCGATTGACCGCTCGGCGTATGGGTTTGTTTATATTCAAGCCGAACGCGCCTGCTTGGGCGCCATCAAAGATATCATGGATGCGCTGGAATGGCTGCCCGTACGGCTGGACGCTAGCGCGGAAATTAGCGCCGATACGCGCGAGCGCATGACGCGCTGGATCAGGCACGGCGAAAACATCGTTCCCGGCGAAGAAGTGTTCGGCAATGCTTTCGTGCATGCTGTGACACGCTGCGCGATGTTAGACGGCATGGACAGTGCCGCAGCGCATGGGCTGGTGCTGCGCATCGCTGCGCTGTTCCGCGATTTAACCTGCCTGATGGCAGCGGTGCATTGCGCCAATCTGTGCAATGAATTGCAGTTGGAGCAAGTGGAGCTGAGCGCGCCCCATGATCTGGCGTGCATCGCCATGGATATGACGCTGACGACTGAGGCGTTACTGATGATGATTGATGAAGATAACGACGAGGAAGATGACGACGACTATGAAGAAGTTCCTGTCGGCAATGAGAATCATCAGCGTTTGCCGGATTACCTACGCCTCGTGCCGGATGCACCGCCACAACCGCCGGATCAGACGCGGTAGGATGATTTACTGAAGTTGTTCGCTAGCTTTATTTGCCCCTAATGATTCGATTGATCACGACACATTGAGGCCATTCTGCAAGTTTGCTTTGAACTGCAAGTTTTGGCACAGTCGTAGCATACAATAGTGGCAGTAGAACCCAACTAATCGTCTTAGTTCGCTCATCGGAAATGGCGGATGCAATGAAAAGCAACGCAAGGTCACGCTGGATAGTGCTGGCAGCTGTCGTTATTGCCGTGGCTCTGTATACGACATCATTTTTCTGGCTGCGTTACAGCTATTTTCCAAATTACCTTTTGAGCAATTTACTAAAACCTCATCCAGAAATAAAACCGCATCCAAACTTTCCAGAATACGCCGTTGCATATTATCCGCTGCGGTGGTTGGCGGCGAATAATTGGTCTCTTACCCCCAAAGAGCCAACAACATACGTTGGCAAAATTCGTAAGATCGTTCGCGAGGTGCAGCACAATTCTATCGAAGTCATTTCTGAGGGCAGCTACACATCCATCGGTTTTATCTGCGAACCAGATGTCTGTTTGCAGCTTGACGGTGTCCAGATCGACGATTTGGTTGAAGCGCAATTCGGCACCGCACTTGATTTAGGCAATGACAGGTTGATAAATAAATTGCTCGCAGTGCGCAAATGCGAAAACCAAGATTCTCGCTGTGATGTGGGGCGTGCAAAGCAGCGTCAAAGAGATTTAGAGCACGAGCAGGCGATGGAGGCAGATGAAAAGAAAATGAGAGAATGTCATGCT
>CAYOGS010000022.1:3033-13521 GCA_964403435.1 uncultured Rhodospirillales bacterium
CGATGAACGCTACATTGCTTGCTGACCCGCGATATGTGCAACCTGATAAATCAGAACAAGGGTTGTCGGCATTTAATAAATACAATGTATTGACAGGGGAAAAGAAGAGCTGCGTGGACATAGCGACTAAAAACCACACGCGGGCTGTATTCGATAGCTGCACCAAGCATCACTGCGGTGATGGAATTGGCGGCGGGTGCGCGCATATTGCTGGGCGCATTGAGATGGGTGTGCTTACCGGTGCACTCCAGCAATGTGGTGCCAAATAATCAGCCCACCTGGCAGGTCGAGAAATAGCCCGCGCTCGTGGTAAGGAATTTGCTGATGACGGCATCGCCTTCCCGGCATGGACGGGCGGCAGCACAGGCGGTGCAGGTTTCCGCATGCTGGTGGAAGAGGCTGGCGACATCGTGCTTGATGGGGGCACCAAAATTGCTTAGTGGCGTATTGGCGGCAATGGCTGGGGCAGCAGTTGGCAGCAGGCTCATGATAGATACTCACTCTGGGACAAATCGTTCAAACAATGCCTATGGGCTAAACCTGTCGGCAGTGGTCGTCAAGCAAGCAAGTAATCAGATCGTTGCTCCGTTTGATATTGCGCTGCACACGAGTAGTTGCATGATACTTGTGTAACGGTAGGAATCAGATGTCGCGCAGCTGTGTGAGATAGAAACTAGTTTTCCCCCACGCTGCGCGAAAAGGCCTGGATACCGCGTGAACGCCTCCCCGGCACTCAAAACGCAGCTATGACAGCGAAATACTACCTGAATGTCTCTCGCCACGATCGGCGTGGTCGTGCGTTAGCCAAGGCGTGAGAGAGATGCAGTTACTTGCCGATGCAGAAATCGCGGAAGATGGCGTCTAGCACGACTTCAACATCCACCTGGCCAGTGATGCGCCCGATGGCACGAACGGTACGGCGGAGATGTTCGGCGACAAGTGCCATTTCCAGGCCTTGATGGAGGCCGGTCTCGGCGGCCTGCAGATCCTGTAAGCCGTCCTGCAATGCGTGGCGGTGGCGTTCCCGCGTCAAAGTTGGTTGGCCGCGATCGTGCAAGGCGGTGGCGACACGTTCGGTCAGAACACGCAACAAGGTTTCCATGCCATGGCCCGTGTGCAGAGAGAGCGGCAGAGCCGTGGCCGTTGTGTTCGGCAAAGCCAGAGTTGGCGTGGCTGCAGAGGGAGCCGTTGAAGGTGGCAGTAAATCCTGCTTATTCAGAACGCAGAGGGTGTAGTCATCGAGAAGTTGCAGGCTCATTGGATCGAGAGCAGGCCAAGTAGCGCCGTCCAGCACCAGCAGTTTTAAATCTGCCTGCTCGGCCTGCTGCCAGGCGCGGCGGATGCCTTCCTGTTCCACCGCATCCGCCGTGGGACGCAGACCGGCAGTGTCGGCCAAAATGACGGGATAGCCACCCAAATCCAGATGGACTTCCAGCACGTCGCGGGTGGTACCGGCAGTGGCTGAGACGATGGCAGCATCGCGTTGCGCCAGGCAGTTGAGCAGACTGGATTTACCAGCGTTAGGCGCGCCGAGGATGGCGATGCGGAACCCATCACGCAGGCGCTCACCGCGTCGCTCGTCCTTCAGGTGAGCGGAGATTTCGGTGGCTAGGATGTTGATCGTTTCTGCTTGGCGGGCGGCGAGATCGGGCGGCAGGTCATCGTCGGCAAAATCTATGCTGGCTTCCAGATGCGCCAGACACGTTGTCAGACGCGCCGCCCAGCCGGCATAGAGCCGCGCCAGGGCACCATCATGCTGGCGCAGCGCCTGCTGCAACTGCGCTTCCGTTTCGGCATGGATGAGATCGGCAACAGCCTCAGCAGCCGTCAAGTCCAACTTGCCGTTCATGAAAGCGCGGCGGGTGAATTCGCCCGGTTCAGCCAGGCGGACATGCGGCTCACTTGAGAGGGTGGCGCTCACAGCCTGAACAATAGCGCGGCCGCCATGGAGGTGTAATTCAGCGCAATCTTCGCCAGTGAAACTGGCTGGGGCGGGAAACCAGAGCAGCATGGCATGGTCGAGCAGCATGGAATCCAAAGGGCGCCACAACCGGCGCAAAACGGCGTGGCGCGGCGAAGGCAATGGCTGGCGTGTTAGACGCTGCACGATGTAGGCGGTTTGGGTGCCGGATAGGCGCAGTACGGCGATGCCGGCGCGGCCGGGTGCACTTGCTAGCGCGAAGATGGTTGGTTCATGCTGCATTGATGTCACTTAGGACAGTTTAATGCGATAAGCCACGCCAAAACCTCTTGCGTGTTATTTTTCAGCCACGTTACGGCCTGGGAGCAAGAGCCGCGTGACAAGACGGCCATGCTGCAGGTGTTCAGTTAGGATTTCATCCATATCCGCTTCGGTCTGCGGTCGATACCACACCCCCTCGGGATAGACCACGATGACAGGGCCGTGTTCGCAACGGTCAAGGCAGCCGGCGTGGTTGACACGGATATCGTTCAGCCCAGCTTCCTTGGCGCGGCGCTTGAGGTAATTCCGTAAAGATTCCGCATTCTTCTCCTGGCAGCAGCCTCGGGCATGGCCGGGCGGACGCTGATTGGCGCAGCAGAAGATATGATGACGGTAATAGAGTTCCGTCTCAGCCATGGCCGGAGTCGCCGCCACGGGTCGTGCCTGACACACCGCTCAGACTCTGCTGCACTTGGCTCCAAAACATTTTTTGCAGCTGCTCAAAATTTTGCAGGCCGGCAGGAAACCAAGTACGGGCAATTACTTCAGGGTCCATGGCGCGGACATTGGCGAGCAAACGCTCTTCCATCTCCTGCATCAGGCGCTGCTGCATGGGCTGCACGTCCGGCAGGCCGAAGAAAGCGCGCGCCTCTTCCGGCGTGCATTCGACATTCATAGTGAATTTCATGCGGTTGCTCCCCTGTGACCGGTGCGGCAGTTTGCGCGTGGCGCGCAATTTGTCAATCATCGCCGTTTCTTTTATGCTACGCACGCCCGTAACCCTAACCGCTGAGATCCATGACTACCATCGAGATTCACGCCTTTGACAACCAGTTTTTTCACGCTTATATCGCGCGCCCGCAGCATCACTCCAGCGCGCCGGGCATCGTGGTGTGCCAGGAAATCTTCGGCGTTAATTCCGGCATGCGGCAGATTTGCGACGGGTTGGCGGCGCAAGGCTATATCGCGGTCTGCCCCGACCTGTTCTGGCGGCAGGAGCGCGATATACAGCTGAGCGACAAGACCCCGGAAGAGATGAATGTCGCCTTCAAGCTTTATGAAGGCTTCAATGTCGAACATGGCATCACCGACCTACTGGCGACGATGGCTGCGGTACGGAAGCTCCCGGAGTGCAATGGCAGCATCGGCACTGTGGGTTATTGCCTGGGTGGCAAGCTGGCTTATCTACTCATGGCGCGCAGCGACGCGGATTGCGGTGTAAGCTATTACGGAGTGGGTCTGGATGAATTGCTGCACGAGGTGCAGGATATTCGTAGGCCTCTGCTAATGCATATCGCGGAGCAAGACAAATTTGTGCCGGCGGCAGCACAGGCAAAAATCCTGCACAGCGTAGCGCGCAACGCGCAGATCACGGCAGAGGTCTATCCTGGTGTTGAGCATGCATTCGCGCGGCCAGACGGAGTGCATTATGACGCGGCGGCGGCGACGCTGGCTAACCAGCGCACGCGCGATTTCTTCGCCGCCCATCTGGGGCGGTGACCATGCACCGCATCATCCTGCAAACCCCGGGTAGTATTGAGCAGTTGCGTTGGCATGAAGAGGCTTTGCCGCCGCCGCAAGATGGCGAAGCGCAGATTCGGCACGAGGCAGTGGGCGTCAATTTCCTGGATATCTATCATCGCAGCGGTTTGTATAAGCTGCCGAGTTATCCGTGTGGGCTTGGGGTGGAAGCGGCTGGCACCGTCACGGCAGTGGGCAGTACCGTGCGTGGCCTGAGCGTGGGGCAGCGCGTGGCCTATGTGTTCCATACACCGGGCAGTTATGCCGAAGCACGCAATGTGCCCGCCGAGCGGCTCGTGCCGGTGCCGGACGGTCTGGATACAACACAAGCCGCCGCGCTGCTGCTACAGGGGCTGACGGCAGATTATCTGATTCACGATACGTTTCCAGTAAAGCCGGGCAACACCGTGCTGCTGCATGCGGCGGCGGGCGGCGTGGGACTGCTGCTCGGCCAGTGGGCGGCTAAGCTGGGCGCCACGGTCATCGGCACGGCGGGCAATGCGGAAAAAGCGGCGCTGGCGCTGGGGCATGGCTGTGCCCAGGTCATTCAATACCGGCACGAAGATTTCGCGGCGCAGGTGAAGGCGCTGACCGGCGGCCGTGGTGTGGACGTGGTGTATGACAGCGTGGGACAGGCGACGTTCGAAGGCAGTTTGCAATGTTTGAAGCCGCGCGGCATGCTGGTGAGCTTCGGCCAGGCTTCCGGCGCAGTGCCGCCGTTCGAGATCAGCAAGCTTAGCGCAGGCGGATCGCTGTTTTTGACGCGGCCGACTTTGTTCACGCATATCGCCACGACGGACGAATTACGGATGCGGGCGGCGCGGCTGTTTGGCGCGGTGCTGGACGGGACGCTCAAAGCGCCGCCGGTTACCCGCTTTGCGCTCAAGGACGCGGCAGCGGCACAGCAGGCGCTGGAAGAGCGCCGGACGGTGGGGAAGATTGTGCTGATGCCATGAGCTGGAATTCGGACGCGCAGCAATGCTTGGGATTGGCGCGTCCCGTTTAGCTTTGGGCGGAGAATTTTAGCTTTCTCAACACAACTCGCATTCGGATCGTATATTGGTTCAAATTTTAGAGCAGGTATAACGTCTTATGCCACAAGATATTCTGCTGCAATTTGATGAAGCCTTGCCGCCTTGCCCACGCCATTTGCCGCCACTTAGGTTCACCCAACCATTTCCTGATTTGACGACGTTTCATGAAGCGGTGATTGAGACAGCCCGTGTAAGTTGGGAGAACCGGGCACGTTCTGAGTATATCGGCGTGCTGTTGCTGCGGCAGTTCCATGGTATCTTAATTGATCTCAACGCGCCTGCCGATATGCAAGAGCTGGTGCTGCTCATGCAATTGCAGGAACAGCGCCACACGCGCCATTGCATCGCCATGGCTAAGCGGCTTGGCTCTGACACCACGATCAGTTGTGACCTGGAGGAGCTGAGGATCGCGCGCCAGCCGCAGGCCGCTGTGCAATTTTACGAGATGCTTTGTTCAACATATCTGGTCGGCGAAGTGCTGGCCTTGAAACTACTCCAAGCAACAATCGCTTGTCTGCCAAGCTCAGCTTTCAAGGACTGTCTCAAAAATATTTTGAAGGATGAAGCCTTACATAGTCAGTTCGGACGTATGGCGTTGGATTATTTGCGTGGTTCACAGAATCACTGGTTACCCTACCCAGGTGATGACTGGATCAAATCACAAATCAAGGCTAACTTGATTGGGTTGGGTGAGCGCGATGTCATCGAAGCTGACGAGGCGAAGATGTTTACCAACTGGGATTTTGCGGCACAGTTGCCGTATTTGGGTGTGCCTGATAGTCGGCACTTCAAGAAGATTTATGATGAAGCCTTGGCACACGACATTCCCGCTCATCTCAAACGCATGAGACTTCGTTGAGGAATATGGCATGAATAAGCTCTTGCAATTCTCTTGCCTAATGATTGCCGGCAGCACAGCCGCGTTTTCGCATCCCGCCTATGGGCAAGCGGGAAACGCCGATCCAACCGCACTAGCGGCCGGTAGACTGCAACTGCGCGCTAAAATTGGCTCCGTTTGTAGCCGTGAAGGTCTCAGCGAACACCCACCCCACTGCTTAGATGGGAAGTTAGTCGTCTGTCTCAACCAAGCATGGACTGTGAAAGATTCTTGGGAATATACAAAGTGTAAGAGTCCGGTTTCCGTCAAACGTGAAGTCTGGGCGCTCGGTTCTGGCGACAAGCCAGAATCGGATCAAACCGCAGTCCGGCAGAAATCGCCTGTAGCTATGACGCTGAGCCACACGCAGCAACTTCCGTTGTATGCTGATCAAGCTAGGCTGTACGGTTCACGGCCACCCATTGAGGGAAGTTCTTGCTCTGTCAAAGACCCATCACCCTGGCAAACCTATTGTTATGATGGTCGTTTTGCTGTTTGCCTGAATGGCCAATGGACATGGAAGGATCGATGGCTATTTTTAAGTAACTGGGTCGTTAATGGGCCGGTGGCACTGAGGGAAGACGGCGTCGTTCGCCCAGAGTCGCAGGGATATGCTTCGGTCAATATTGACAGCTGTCACCACGACAAAGTGTGGATGGATGAGCTTGAATTTCTTCCAAGACCGAAGATCGGCATTTCTACTTTCACGCCTGGATCTGTTGGGGTCACAAAATCTAAGGATGAGCCTGAATATGTTCCTGGGCCGAAGCATGGCAATTCTACTTTCACGCCTGGATTTGTCGGGGTCACAAGATCTCGAGCGCGGACAAAAACTGGGATATCGGTTCGTGAAATGATGACGGCGTAAATCAGGGTAGCGACAGACGATGGTGAGGATTATCTTGGTGCCATGACACAAGACTACGACAATCATAGCATCGCGCATACGATCGGGGTTATCGGACACCGGTTGAAGACGTCTAAGTTTGAGCGGGCGGCGTTCCTCGCGGGATCGCCGCTACGCGATAGTGTGATGACAAGCGCTAGCGCGCTCGCTGTGGAACTGCCGGGCGCTAAGCGTTTATCTTATGACAATAGTCTGCTGGAATTGACGCGGCGGACGCGGGCCCTGGCATTAGAAGAAATCATCGGCCAAGTCGGCGTCACCAAATTGCCGTTTGATAAACTCTGGATCGAGGGGCCGCCGCCGGTGGTAGTCGCGCAGGATTTTCCACTGCGGATCGGCGCGCTGGTGACGCGCCAGCCCAAGGATGAAGGATTCGCTTTCACGCTGGCCTTCACGGCCCATAAAACGGATCGTGTAACCTCCTTCGACGTCATGACCCAGGTAGGTAAGAACGGAATTACGTTCGACGAAGACAAGCTCCTGCAAGTCATCAGCCTGCCGCAGCCTAACCGGCAGAGCGACCCCAGCCGGATTATTGACTTGTATTACCTGACGGCGGATTTTCTAGCGCGGAGCTTTGTGGCGCTGGGCAGCCAGAAGATCATGCAGCAAGGCTATGGCGCGGTGACGCCACAGATAGAGGCTGAGGACAAGAAAGTCTACGCGCAGAACCACTTGCGGGCGCAGATGAAACGGCCGCCACGCTATCCTCTGCGCCCCATCATCATTGATTTGACGGCACTGGACGCACGACTACACGCAGACAGCGAAGCGAAGATGGTGCGTCAATTGCTGGGCTGGACTGCGGTGCGGCGCTCCAAACCCATCATCAGCAAACACGGCACGGTGTTCACGCGCCAACCGCATGACCGCCGGATTCCGGCGCCAGAAGATCGGCGTGATGCGGCGAGGGTGCTGCGAAGCGGAAATAACGACGTAACCATCGCGGTGGAAGCCGGCAGGCCGGTGCAGGTGGCCGGGGTAAGTGGCGAGGCTTTAGGGAAATAACATATTCGGTCCATACCCTGGGTTATTGCCTTGGGCTAGCGCTGGATGAGGTGAGATCGGCGTAAGAATAGGAATAACTTAGATATTGGTCTTAGACAGGTATTTCCTAACCAGAACATGTCTCAGCCGCGGCGTCGCAAGGAGAGTTGATGCCACACGCATGAAATTAGGAAGATTGCTTCCGTGATCCAGAGTTTTTTATAAGCAAGCTTTTCCGAACCAATAACAGAATCTTAGACCAAGACTCATACAGAGGAGAGGGTGCAGCATTCCGCCAAAGAGCGTAATGATGGCATTTTTCCAAGTTGGCCAACCGACTCGTCGGGTATAGAAGGCGAGAAATAAGACGTGCAACAGAAAGCCAATGATTAGATACCAATCCCCCCATTGGTATGGGATATGATCCAGATCTGCTATTATATAAGCACCGATGATGCCGAAGATGACGAGAAGGTTAGCTGACAATTCTAAACAGCAAATGCCATAAGGGCGCCAGCGCGGTTTGGTCAGTAAGGCGTAAAGTCCCAAAAGAAAAAGTATCGGGACAAATACCCAAGAGTGAAGGATTAATTTCCACACGAGCTCCATGAAAATCGTCATGGCTCACATTAATCCTTTTGTTGCCACAACGGATTCTTGATTTTCTCCAAAGCTGCGGCATGCGCGGCGAGTTCAGCTTCAGTCGGTGCGTGGGGGCGCGGAGCGCGGAAAGCACGAATGTGTTTGGTATCTGTTGTGCCGGCGTCGGTCACTGAGGATGTAGCCGTTGCAGTGGCGCCCGCTTCCATCAACAGAGCCGGCTGGCGGCCACCGCGCAGCTCTAGATAGACCTCGGCAAGCAATTCCGCGTCCAGCAGCGCGCCATGGAACGAGCGAGCGGATTTATCAATGCCGAAGCGTTCGCAGAGCGCGTCCAGTGAATTCCGCATGCCGGGGAATTGGCGGCGCGCCAGCTCCACCGTGTCCAGCGCGCGGCTGGGCGGCAGCGCTAGGAAGCCGGCGCGTTCCAGTTCGGCATTCAGGAAGCCCATATCAAAAGCGGCGTTGTGAATGACGAGGCGGGATTCACCGAGGAAAGCCAGAAACTCCTCCACCACCTGAGTGAAGATGGGCTTATCGGCCAGAAAATCTTCGGTCAAACCGTGGATTGCCGCGGCTTCGGCAGGCATGTCACGCTCGGGGTTCAGATAGCGGTGAAAAGTCTGGCCAGTGGCAACATAATTCACCACTTCCACGCAGCCAATTTCCACGACGCGGTGACCATCTTTAGCGCTGAGGCCTGTCGTTTCGGTATCCAGAATGATTTCGCGCATAACTATCCTTCACGGCCGGCGAAGACTCGCCAATGCAGAAGACTATAGGCAAAGCGGGTCGTTTCGGCTAGATATCAGCCGTTCGCGCAACTTGATCGGCAATGCCGATGGAAACTGTCCTGCTGCTGTGTATCGCCATCGTCGTGATTGCGCTTATTTTCGACTTTACCAACGGCTTTCATGACGCGGCAAATTCCATCGCCACCATCGTGGCGACCGGCGTCCTGACGCCGCGCCAGGCTGTGGCCTGGGCGGCAGCGTTCAATTTCATAGCTTTGTATGTGTTCGATACCGGTGTGGCCAAGACAGTGGGCAGCGGGATGATTGACCTAAATTTCGTCACGCCGCTGGTCATTCTGTGCGGGCTGCTGGGGGCGATTGCGTGGAATCTTTTGACCTGGTGGTGGGGGTTGCCGAGTAGTTCGTCCCACGCGCTGATCGGTGGCTATGCCGGCGCTGCGATCGCGCATCACGCACTGGTACTGGGGCATTTCGATGGCGGGTTTGAGGTCATCATCGCGGCCGGATGGATGAAGACGCTACTGTTCCTGCTACTGGCCCCGCTGATTGGCGGGGCAATGGCTTGGCTGGTGTATCGCGGGAGTAGCTGGGTGATCGCTCGCTGGCCAAAGACGCAAAGCGAGCGCTGGTTCGGGCGGCTGCAATTGCTCTCCTCCGCCTTCCTTAGCTTAACGCATGGCGGCAATGACGCGCAGAAGACAGCCGGTATCATCGCCGGCGCCTTGCTGGCAGGTGGGTTCACCACAGAATTCCATATTCCCTACTGGGCGCTGTTTGCCAGCTATGCCGTCATCGCACTGGGCACATTGATGGGCGGCTGGCGTATCGTGCAGACCATGGGCTACAAACTCACGCATCTGGATCGGCGCGCGGGATTTTGCGCTGAAAGCGGGGCGGCTGTGACCATTTTGAGTGCGACTCTGCTCAAACTGCCAATTTCCACCACCCATGCCACGACCGGCGCCATCATGGGCACTGGTATCGGGCGGCATCAGCACGATAATATTTTGGTGGCGAAGCGTATTCTCATCGCCTGGCTGCTGACGATACCGGCGAGCGCGGCCATCGGTGCGCTCTTAATTGGGTTGTTGCGCGCCTTTCAGTGATTTTACCCAAGACATCACCGTGCGGAGCTGCCACCAGGTGACGCAACGACCATATGCGGTGGTGATGGTGTAATCGGCGCGGGCGCGTTTTTCGGCGTCAGACAGTTGCGCGGCGAGAATGGCTTGGAATTTCTGCTCCGTCATGCCGGGACGCGCTAGGACGCGGGCGCGCTGCTGCTCCGGCCTGGCGCTGACGCAGAAGGTGACCTGGCACCGCTGGTCACCGCCAGTTTCAAAAAGAAGAGGAATATCGAGAACCAGATAACGGCGACCAGCGGCCAAAGCACGGGCGTGTTTTTTCCGCTCCTCCTGCTGCACCAGCGGGTGCAGGATATTCTCCAGCACGCGGCGACGTTCCGGCTGGTCAAAGACCAAGACACCGAGTGCCTGGCGGTCTATGCCACCTGGGCGAAGGGCGGCGGGGAATTCAGCGGCCACGGCCGGCACGGCGGCACCATCTGGGGCGAGCAAGCGGTGGACAACGGTATCGGCGCTATGCACAGCGCATCCCATTTTGCG
>CAYOGS010000023.1:0-477 GCA_964403435.1 uncultured Rhodospirillales bacterium
ATACTGCGTCAGCGTGGATGTTACACCGTAGGTCCAGCCAGCGGTGACTTAGCCTGCGGCGAGGTGGGCACCGGACGGTTGGCAGAAGTGCCGGACATTATCGCAGAGATTGGGTGTATGCTTGGCAGCAGTCAGACACTGACGGGCATACACTCCATTGTCACCAGCGGGCCCACACAAGAGCCGGTGGATGCCGTACGCTTTCTCGGTAATCGTTCATCCGGCAAGCAAGGTCAGGCGATTGCCGAGTCCTTGGCCAGACATGGTGCGCGCGTGACCTTGATAAGTGGTCCCGTGTCCCTGCCACCACCTTGCGGCGTGACGGTGCTCCGCGTCACTACGGCTCAGGAGATGTTGGATGCCACTTTAGCGGCGCTGCCGGCCGATATTTTCGTGGGTTGTGCTGCTGTGGCGGATTGGCGCGTCAGCAACGCGGCGGCAGGAAAACTCAAGAAGGATGCCGGCCAGCCAAAACTG
>CAYOGS010000023.1:487-13238 GCA_964403435.1 uncultured Rhodospirillales bacterium
CCGAGAACCCGGACATTCTGGCCACTCTATCGCGTCACGCACAGCGACCGCGCCTGGTCATCGGGTTCGCGGCGGAGGCCGGCAATTTGATGGAGCAAGCTTCCGCCAAACTGGCGCGCAAGGGCTGCGACTGGTTGGTCGCCAATGATGTGAGCAATGGTCAAGTCTTTGCCAGCGATATGAACGAAGTCCTGTTGCTCAAACGACTGGCGGACAGCACGGTCACACAAGCGGCTTGGCCGCGCCAGAACAAGCGTGATTTAGCGGAGCAATTGACACAAACTATTATCCACCATCTACAGAAAGTTCCGTCATGACCACGATCAATGTCGCCATCCAGCGCCTGCCCCATGGTGAAGACCTCAACTTACCCGCCTATGCCACTGCGCAGAGCGCTGGTATGGATTTGCTGGCAGCCGTACAGGAACCAGTCATTATCCAGCCTCATGGCAGAGTATTGATACCAACTGGCGTGGCCCTCGCGTTACCTCTAGGCTATGAAGCACAAGTTCGGCCACGCTCCGGCCTGGCTTTAAAACAGGGCCTGACGGTGTTGAACAGCCCCGGCACGATTGATGCCGACTATCGCGGCGAAGTGCAGGTTATTCTCGTCAATCTGGGCACAGAGCCGGTGACCATCACCCGCGGGATGAGGATTGCCCAGTTGGTGGTGGCGCCCCACAGCCACGTGGCTTGGCAGGAAGTAGCAGAATTGAACGTCACTTCGCGCGGTACCGGCGGCTTTGGTTCTACAGGGCTGCACAAGGCTTCTTAATAAAACAACGTGCAGGTGGATTGAACGTCACCCTGCCGAGCGGCTTTGCACCGCGCTTTGATAACGTTCAGTCTGGTGCCAGGCGACGGCGCTGGCAACGATGTCGTCTAATGTCCTTTGCGGCTGCCAGCCCAGCAGGGACTTGGCGCGCGCGGCATCCGCAATCAACGTAACCGGATCTCCCTGTCGGCGAGCGCCATAGGTGGCTGGAACGGGCTTGCCGAGATGACGTTGCACGCTTTCAATCACTTCCTTAACCGTAGCACCCGTGCCACTGCCGAGATTGCAAACAGCGGTCTCTTTGCCCTCCAGCAGATAGCGCAGCGCGGCGACATGGGCTGCCGCCAAATCTAACACATGCACATAATCTCGCACTGCCGTGCCGTCACGCGTCGGGTAGTCCGTGCCAAATACGGTGACCCCTGGCTTGCGCCCTAGCCCGGCGAGGATGACGTTGGGCACCAGATGCGTTTCCGGCCAATGCGCCTCGCCGATACCAATCTCGGCCGGTGCTGCACCAGCGGCATTGAAATAGCGCAAGGTAACGGAATTGATGCCGGACATTGCGCGCAACGCCTGCTCCGCTGCCAGTTTTGTGGCGCCGTAAGGATTGATGGGCTGTAGCGCAAAATCTTCGGTGATCGGGTGCTTGTCCACCAGCCCATAAACGGCCGCGGTGGAAGAAAACACGATTTTTCCGACGCCACTTTCCTGGGCTGTAGTAAACAGCCGCTTGGCGCGTTCCGTATTATTGTCCCAAAATTTCTCTGGGAATTTGACAGACTCTTCCACTTCGATGAACGCCGCGAAATGGAGTAAGGCTACCGGCTTAAATTCTGTGCAAACCGCACGGACAAAAGCGACATCGCCAATATTGCCTTGCCGCAGCGGTCCAAACTTGGTCGCCCAGGCGTGGCCGCTCGAAAGGTCGTCCAGCACCACGGGCGTAAAGCCGGCCTCGCGCAGGGCAAAACACGTATGGCTGCCGATATAGCCGGCGCCGCCGGAAACAAGAATGGGTTGCTCAGTCATGCGTGATCTTGTGGCGATATGATTTTCTGCCGTCAATCAAAAATTGTTGCGGTGCATCAAGAAAAGCACGGTGTATGCCACCAAGGCAGACGCCAGTAAGACGGCTCAGTTGGTCGCCGGTGCGGATTGCAAGGTGCCTAAGCCAGCCTGTGGCCGACCAGGCTCCAGACGCGGCGTGGCGTTATAAGCAGCAATAGCCTTCGGTACATCCCGCAGATCCGTAACAACGATATCGGCCCCTGCCGCACGCAGCTTTTCGGCATGCGCGGCCTTGTCGGCTGCCGGAATATGATCGCCGCCGGTGAAGCCGATGATAAGCGCGGCGCCATGTCTCTTGGCGGCCTTCACGCCGGTATCGCTATCTTCCACCGCTGCGA
The DNA here is from genome assembly GCA_964403435.1 of uncultured Rhodospirillales bacterium. Classification (GTDB taxonomy): domain Bacteria; phylum Pseudomonadota; class Alphaproteobacteria; order UBA9219; family RFNS01; genus JAGOHT01. The sequence continues at coordinate 2,672 of CAYOGS010000023.1, forward strand.
TTTCTTTGGGCTGAAAACCGCGCGTCGCCGCCGATCGGTCATAGACCTCCGGATTTGGCTTGGTGGTTTGGGCACTAAACCAGTCGCGCTCCTGTTGCGGAAACTCTTTGATTAAACCGGTTGGCTGCAGCGTGGCCGCCACGCGTTCCGGCGCACTGCTGGTGGCAATCCATTGTTCCAGCCCCTGGCGACGATTGGCCTGCACTGCCTCAATCGCGCCATCAATCGGCTTGCATTGCTGGGCGAGAATTTTGATCGTCTGCGCGGTGACGCGCTCTTGCAAATCATCCGGCATCTTCACGCCATAGGCATCACCGACATAATGGCCGATCTCTTTAATCGTCTTGCCCATGGTCTGCTGCACGAAAGAGATACGTTGTTTTTCATTGATAACGGTGCCGGGCTTTTGCTGCTGCACATAGTCGGCCGCGGCGCTGACAGCCATCGGCATAGCCAGCACCTCGCTGTTAGCCAGCGTACCATCCATATCCCAGGCTACGGCTTTAATTTTCGTCATCACAACCCCATACGCTCAATGTTAAATCTTCGTCTGCCACTTGGCCGCGGTCGCTTTTGCACCCAGCGCGTAAAAATCCGCCAGCGCCGCGGTAACCAGCTGCACAAATTCTTTGTTCTGTGCCAGATCGCCAAATACTTCCTGCACCTGCAAAGCCGGTAGCGGGCTGGCCTTACCGCCTTGCCGCGCCGCTTGCTGCATGCGTTCAGCCAGCGGGTCGTTCAGCTTGAAGCTTTGCCCTTGCTCGCCTTCACCGGTCAGATAGCGAATCCAGGACGCGACTGAAACAGCCAGACCAGTATATGATTGCCCGGTCTGCATTCGCTCACGGATAATAGGCACCAATTGGTTGGCCAGTTTTTGTGACCCGTCCGAACAGATGCGCTCCCACCGATCCTTGATCGCGGGATTAGCAAAACGCTGAATGAGCTTGTCCTTATACGGGCTGAGTTCCATGCCCGGCACCGGCGGCAAGGTGGGTGTAATTTCCTTGTCCATAATGCTGCGCACGAAACGTGCCAGGTCGCTATCGCTGGCGCCGTCGTTGACGAATTCATAGCCTGCCAGAAACGCCGGATAGGCGAAAATCGTGTGGCTGACATTTAGTAGCCTAATCTTGGCCAATTCATAAGGATACACATCCGGCACGAACTGTGCCCCGGCTTGTTCCCAGGCCGGCCGGCCGAGGGTGAATTTGTCTTCCAGAACCCATTGACGGAATTCCTCGCAAACGACTGGGCATTGGTCGGCGATGCCGAAACGCTCAGTCACTGCGGCTAGATCGGCCGGCACCGTGACAGGGGTGATGCGATCCACCATTGTATTCGGGAACGCGACATTGCCGGCTATCCAGGCCGCCAGCTTGTCGTCGCGCATGGCGGCGAAGCCGGTGACGACGTCTTTGGTTTTATGGCCGTTGCCCGGCAGATTATCGCAGGACATGACAGTGAAAGGCGCCACGCCAGCTTGCTGCCGTGCCGTCAGTGCCGCGACGATGAGCGCAATAGCGCTATGTGGTGCTTCCGGTTGCTCGAGATCATGCTTGATCAACGGGTGGTTGGCATCCAATTTACCGTTCGCACTGTTCAGGCAATAGCCTTTTTCCGTGATGGTTAGGGACATGATCTTTATCGTCGGATCGGCCAGCCGCGCGATCAAAGCGGCTTGGTTGCCGGGTAGCAAAGCGACATCACGAATGGAGCCGACCACTCGGGCTTGTTCGGCAGCACCGTCTCGCGTCACGACGGTATAAAGACAATCCTGCGTCCGCATGGCCTGGCAAAGTTTGTCGTCGGTCGGCATAGCGCCGATAGCCAGGATGCCCCAGTCGGCGACAGCCTGATTCAACACGTCGTCTGTGTAAAGTGCCTGATGCGACCGGTGGAAAGCACCCAGGCTGATATGCGCGATGCCGACACCGACTCTTGCCCGGTCATAGCGCGGCCGGCCGACACCTGCCGCCACCTGATTGAGCGTAGCCGCGCTCAGCGCGACCGGAGAAGAAGGGTTGCGCTGCTGCGCCGCACTGACTGTCATAACATTATCCTAAATAAACTAGCCCTGCTGTCCTGGATTGGGGTCATTACCACCGATTTGACGCCGCGCTGGCGGCCGCTGAGGCTCTTCACCTTGCATCTGCTTTGCCGCAGCATCCTGTTTGGCGACGAGTGCTTCATCTCGCCCAAAAGCCCGTTCCAGGGCCTTCTTAACACCACTGCCGCTGATATCGGTATAAAATTTATCAACCAGGTCAATGAATGGCTTCGCCAAGCGGTGTCCCTCACCCTCGGGGCCGAGGCGCTGGACATCAAACACGGCCGCGCCCGCTTGAGTGGTTAGGAACTTATCCATCTTAAAGCCGGCCGACATAATCTCGTTACTTAAACCCTCACCGCGCTTATCAGTGATATCGGCTCGGTTGCCAAACCGATCATCGCCGCGGATGAACCGCACCCAGGCCGCCACGGCAAAGGCCGAGGCTTCATAGCCTTTGCCCTCTTTAATCGCTTCATAATTAACTAAACGGGCGCTGACCTTGCTCGACGTCTCCTTCAGTAAACGGCTGAGAGTGTCGGGCATTTCGGCATTGTCAAATCGGCTCATGACCTCCGGTCGCAGCGCCGAGGTATCCTTTACCGGCAGATGCACGGTGGCGGCCGTTTGATCAAGGAGTTTGCCGATAAAAGGTCGAATGACCGGATCCGCCATCGCTTCATGCACATGTGTCTTGCCAGATAAGGTGCCAACGAGGCCCAAGGCGAGATGGGTGCCATTTAGGCCGCGGATCTTCATATCCTCATAAGGCGCTAGATCACGCACGATCTGCACACCGCCGGCGGCCAACGCGCCAACTCGGATATCGGTTTCTTTCGGCTGCTCGATTGTCCAGCGAGAGAACTTCCCTTCCGTGACGATTGCGCCCGTATCAATGATGCCGTGGCGTTGGAGACGCTGACCGTTTGCATCGTGATCTTGCTTGGGCGTGATGCGATCCACCATCGTATCGGGCGTCTGCACACGCTGCATATATCCCGCCGTAACGATGCCGGCCTGTTCGGCATATTGGTTCAGCACGTTGCCAAGAATCTTGCCGTTGCCCGCCAAGTTGTCGCAAGAGATGATCATTGGTGGCTCAACGCCATTGGCCTCGCGCTTCGCCAGCACAGCAGTGATGATGCCCGGCAGTGTCACCGGCCGCCAGGGATCGCGCAAATCTTTTTGCACGAATTCATTGTTAGCGTCCAAGTTCTTGCCGGTCTTGTCGGTCAGATAACCAGCCTGTGTACCGGTGATCGTAAAAATCTTGATCTTGGGATCAGCCAGACGGTCAATCACGCCTGCGGGGTCGGCACCGTAATTCACGATCTCGCGCACAGCGCCGATGACGCGGACATCGTCTTTACCGTTCAGTCCTGTAACTGTGTAGAGACCGTCCTGACTGTTTTGGCGCGCGCTCAAATGTTCCGGCAAAACGCCGCTGGTGGTCTTGACGGCAACGACGCCTAGGTCCGTCGGCAGACCGCGCTTGGCTTGCGCGTTCATCGCGGAATCAATAAATGGCATCGTATTCGCGGCGCCGAAGGCACTGGTAGCGCCGAAATGCGCAATACCGACCGTCACCTTGTTGACATCATACTCTGGCACTTTGACATGCGGCGGTAGCTGTCCCAGGGTGTTGATCCGCAAGTAATCCATTCGTCGCTCCCTCAGAATTAGATGATCGTCCGCTTCCCTATCACGGCCGGCCGCGGCTGCGGCGTTCCTGCTGCTGTCTTTGTCTGCCTCTGTTTGGCTGCCACTTGATAGGCCGGCAGCCGGATAAAAGTTTCCCTGTCTACGCGAATGTCTGCCCTTTGATAACATATTTTTTGTTGGTTTTAGCCTTTGGTTTATTAGTTTCATTTTGCGGCAATGCAGCAAATTCTGGGTTAATTGATTGCGCACATGCAGCAAAAGCCTAAATTGCAGGCATTTACCATGTTTGCGCTGCACGCCTGCTGAAACCAATCCGTTGCTGGATTATGTCACTGCCCTGCGTTATAGCATCGCATCCGCAGAGGATTGGCCTCTTGCCCGCCGGCTTGTGCCGGATTGATTCGCATCTGCCCGCTGAGAGATTAAACCCCATGAAAAAGATTATCGTCTTCGGTTCCAATATCCTGGACATGTTTTTTGAAGTACCCGACTTCAGTTTTTTCAGCCAAAGCGGCGCTGGCGCCGAAGACGCCATGCATTTCCGCACCCACCAACAGTCGCCGGGCGGCAAAGGCGCCAACCAGGCAGTGGCGGCGGCCAAGGCCGGCGGCAAGGTGCGGTTTTATGGCGCACTCGGCAAAGGCGCGCATGCCCGTTTCATCATGGAGAATTTCAAGGCGCACGGTATTGACACCAAGGGCATCATCCACACCGACGAACCGACAGGTTGCGCCGCCATCTTCACGAAGCCAGATGGCAAGCATAAAATCATCGTCAGTCAAGGAGCCAACGGCTTGGCCAAAGCCAGCCAGATCCCCGACAACCAACTCAATAATCAAACCATTCTGTTACTGCAGGCCGAGATGAATGCGGCCGAAAACCAGAAGCTGATGCAGCGCGGCAAAGCCTCCGGCGCGCAAGTGGTGCTGAACGTGGCACCGGCCAAGCCGCAAAGCGCAAAAACCCTTGCCTGCGTTGACTATCTCATCGTCAACGAACCCGAAGCCGAGGCGCTGGCCAAGCATCTAGATATTACCGCGCCAAGCGCACAAGCCGCTGCCCGTAAAATCGCCGATAAATTCAAGCTTACCTGCATCGTCACTTTGGGCGAGAACGGCTCCACGGCATTCCGCCCCGGCGTGGCCGAACCGCTACACACGCCGGCCCTTGCCATCAAGGTCAAGGATACGGTGGGTGCGGGTGACGCTTTTGCCGGCGCTTTTGCCGCGGCGCTCGCTAAGGATGCGCCGCTGGAAATCGCGCTGCGTCATGCTGCTGTGGCGGGTTCATTGGCCTGCCGGAAGTTTGGCGCCCAGTCTGCCTTGCCGACCGAAGCGGAGATTCTGGCCGCGCTGCCGAAATTGAAGGGCGCAGCTCTGAAGCCCAGTTCTGAAACGGCGAGACGCCCTGTCACGCGCCCGACTGCGCCAAAGAATAAACTCGCGGCTTGATATCGACGAGCCGTTATTCCCGCAAAAAATATGGCCGGAACCTTAGGGTTCCGGCCATAGTATTTTAGAAACTTAAGGCAGCTTAGCCAGCGTTCAACGCTGCGGCACGGCGACGGGAGGCAGAAGCCACCAGCATGGCGCCACGCGCTGCGATGGCCAAATCCTTAGGCGCCATCTGCGCCGCCAGCTTGGTCAGCTGAGCCTGAGCATTTTCCCAGGCTTCATGATCCGCGCCGCCGTCACCGAAACGTGTGGTACGAATTTTAATGGTCTCGCGCACTGCTTCTTTGTTCACGATAAACTCCTTTGCAAGGTTAAGCATAGTCTTGAACCGTCTTTGTATGCCTCACCCCCCTGGGGGAGCAAGGGGATTTGCGCTGCAATAGTTGCATCGATGCGTTTTGCAATGCAGCACAGGCCTCTGGCGTCGAAAGAATATTTTCCTGTCAGTGACTTGCGCCTCACGTCCCACCGCCCCACATGAAGCGCATGGCGTGAATTGCACCATGCTATAAATCATGCTTAATGAGGGTTTGAGGCGGTTTCCGGCACACGATTCGACCGGCGCGCCTGATTGTTTGGTGGAGTGATGATGTTCGGAAGTATCGCGCGGGCGGTGTTCGGTTCGCATAATGATCGTGTACTGCGCGGCCTGGAAAAGACTGTCGCAAAAATCAATGCCTTGGAAGCGCAAATTCAGCCGCTTAGCGACGCTGAATTGGCGGCGCAGACCACGAAATTCCGTGACCTCCTGGCTCAGGGCGCCAAGCTGGATGACCTTTTGCCTGAGGCCTTCGCCACCGTTCGGGAGGCGGCGAAGCGCGTATTAGGACAGCGCCATTTTGATGTGCAGCTGATGGGCGGCATTATTCTCCACCAGGGTCAGATTGCCGAAATGCGTACTGGCGAAGGCAAGACACTGGTCGCCACCCTGCCCGTCTATCTCAATGCCTTGTCCGGCCAGGGCGTGCATGTCGTAACGGTGAATGATTATCTGGCAAAGCGCGACAGCGGCTGGATGGGCAAGATTTATGGTTTCCTCGGCATGACGACCGGCTGTATTGTCCATGAATTATCGGATGCCGAACGCAAAGCCGCCTATGCTGCCGATATCACCTATGGCACCAACAACGAATTTGGTTTCGATTATCTGCGCGACAATATGAAGTTCACGCGCGAGGAACTGGTGCAACGTCCCTTCAATTTTGCCATCGTTGACGAAGTGGACAGTATCCTGGTTGACGAAGCGCGTACGCCGCTCATTATTTCCGGTCCGGCAGAAGATTCATCCGACCTGTATACCAAGGTCAACGCGCTGATCCCGCAACTGACGGCTGAGCATTACGAGAAAGACGAAAAGCATCGCACCGTCAACCTCACTGAGTCTGGCAATGAGGCTTTGGAGCAGTTGATGGTGACAGAACAGCTGCTCGATTCCGGCAGCAATCTCTATGCCGCTGAGAATATCCATCTTGTGCATCATGCCAACCAGGCGCTTCGCGCGCACAAGCTGTTCAGCCGCGATACGGATTATATCGTCAAGGATGATAAGGTCATTATTATTGACGAATTCACCGGTCGGATGATGGACGGTCGTCGCTATTCGGACGGTCTGCATCAGGCGTTGGAAGCAAAGGAGCAAGTCAAGATTCAGCGTGAAAACCAGACGCTGGCCTCCATCACCTTCCAGAACTATTTCCGCCTCTACCCCAAACTCGCTGGCATGACTGGCACAGCCTTGACCGAGGCAGCGGAGTTCGCGGAGATTTACCAGCTCGAGGTCATCGAGGTGCCTACCAACGTGACGGTGCAGCGCAAGGATCACGACGACGAAGTCTATCAAAATCTCAAGGACAAGCACGAGGCCATCGTTAAGCTGCTGGCGGAATGTTTACGCCGCGAGCAACCGGTGCTGGTGGGCACTGTGTCCATCGAGAAGTCCGAGCAATTATCTCACTTGCTACGCGACCGCACCGTCATTCGCGGTCTCGGCGAGCGCCTGTTGAAACAAGCGCAAGAATTGGCTGACGACCAAGCCAAATTAAAGCCAACCTCAGAGAAATACAAATTCTTGGAAGAGATGCGCGCTCCCCTGGCCGAAAATGGCGCTTTTTTGCTTAAAATTGCTCAGGATCGCAGTCGTGACCCGATTCCGCACGCAGTTCTGAACGCTCGTTACCATGAGCAGGAGGCGCAAATTATCGCTCAAGCTGGCAGACCGGGCGCCGTCACTATCGCCACCAACATGGCAGGCCGTGGCACCGATATCCAGCTTGGTGGCAACGCTGAACAGCGCATCGCCCACGAACTGGCCGAGGTTACTGATCCGTCTGAGCGTGAGCGGCGCACAGCAACCATCCGCGCCGAGATCGAGGCTGCCCGAGAGAAAGTACGCACGGCCGGCGGCTTGTTCGTCATCGGCACAGAACGCCATGAATCACGGCGCATTGACAATCAACTGCGCGGCCGCTCTGGCCGCCAGGGCGATCCCGGCGCTTCGCAATTCTTTCTGTCGCTGGAAGACGATCTCATGCGCATCTTCGGTTCCGACCGTATGGCACCCCTTCTAGCTCGGCTGGGGTTACGTGACGGCGAGAAGATCGCACACCCACTCATTACTAAGCGCCTGGCCAAGGCACAGGAAAAAGTAGAGCAACGCAATTTCGACATGCGTAAAAATCTACTCAAGTACGACAACATCATGAATGATCAGCGCAAAGCGATTTATGAGCAGCGCCGCGACATTTTGGCGAGTGAAGATGTGTCGGAAAGCATTGTAGCGATGCGCGAAGAGGTCGTCGCTCAAATGGTCGCCGCCGCTATCCCAACCGGCTCTTATGCCGAGCAATGGGATATCTCTGGCCTGCAAGAGCGTAGCCGCGACGCGCTGGGTATTGATTTTCCGCTGACGGATTGGGCCAAGGAAGACGGCATCGCTGAGAAGGAATTCACCGAGCGAATGCAGACCGCCGCCGCCAAGATAATGGCGGAGAAGGAAGCACAAATCGGTGCAGAAAATATGCGCCAGGCGGAAAAGGCTGCAATGCTGGCGCATCTCGATACGCTGTGGAAAGACCATTTGCTGGCGCTCGACCATGTTCGCCAGGGAATCCATCTGCGTGGGTATGGCCAGCGTGACCCGATCAACGAATACGCTCGCGAGGCTTATGAATTATTCCAAATCATGGTGGGTCAACTTAACATCAATGTCACGCGCAACCTGCTGCGCGCCCAAGTGCGGCTGCCGTCATTGGAAGAGTTGATCGCACGCCAGCACGCGCAGATGATGCAGGAAATTCATGCCGCCGCGCCAAGTGCCTTACCAGAAAGCGAAGCCGCCGCTCTGGCTAGTGCCGAGCCCCCACGTATGGTGGCGCAGGCAGCTTTTGATGTTGGAAACCCCGCTACGTGGGTTCACACGCCGCGTAACACGCCCTGCCCCTGCGGGTCAGGCAAGAAATATAAACATTGCCACGGCGCGACTTAGCTTCACGATGCAATCTTGGCTGGTTTCTGTAGGTTAAATCTCTACTCCATTCTGGCGTCAGATCATTCATACGCAATTTTATTGCCATTTATAAGGTAATTACTTTCTATTTTTTTTCGTTATCTTGATAAATACGATTGATTGCGTGTTTATTAATGAGGCTATTAAAATGGACTTATTTGGATTTTAAGCAAGAAAACTCCGCGCTGAAATGGCAGCGGCAGCAGCGGAGGCTACGGAGCGTGCTCTGAGAGAAGCGACAGAACGGGAGCAGATTGCTAATCGATTAGCTAATGACCAATATCCTATTCAAGGCACCAGCACGATAAAAATACATTAAGGATGCTGCCATCGCTTTGGCTAGCACCGCAAATATTTGGTATGATGAGAAAGCCCATTCTTTACACACGTCCGTTGCTAGAGACTCCAACATCTCACGTGATAAATTTGAAGGTATTGCCACCGCTGCCCAAGATTATGGCCAAAAAATCATGGCCGGAAAAGGCAGCACCTGGCATCGCTTTGGGGACGAGTTGCTCAATGTCGCAGCTCTGCGCTGGATGGAATATAAGAGCGATGAGCGCAGGATAAAATTTGACAATGGATCAATACCTGACGTCTCTCGGCGACAGTTTGAAGATGCAGCAAGAGACTTTAATGCGGCAGGCGCGTTAGCGACAGCCGGTAAGGTAAGCAGCGTCATGCGTATTAAAGATGAACTATTTAATCTCAATGCTCTAGGCCACCATTGGTATGAAAACGGGCGATTGCGGGCAAATCACTACGGATTAGATATTACGCCGCGCCAATGGCAAAGAGTTCAAGTGCGCCAACAGCGTTTTGACCGCGCTATCGATACGGCTCTCACCACCCGAACCCAACTCTTCGCGCAATTTGGATCGGCCCGTGCGCTCGCCACAGCCCCGTCCAGCCTGCCGATTGCAGATAACACTTCACTCCTGCTGGCAAGCGCTGCCCTGACAACCAGTATGAGCACGCTGGCGCCATCAGCACCGGCATTCTCGAGTGGCGGCGGTGGCGATTTTGGTGGGGCCGGTGCATCAGGTAGTTTCGCGTGTGATGGGGGCGGCGTGTCCTGTTCGCCATAAAAACTGCTGTGCTATTTTCTGGGGTGTAGATTAGAAGTCTTTCAGCGCTTGACCATATAGGCCACGCCGTTCGGCGTATGTTGGATGCGCTCAGTCAATTGATGGCGCGAGAGAAAATCATGCAGCGCCCGGCAGCAGCCGTCCCAGGTGTAATAATCGTCGAAGATGATGAGCCCGCCTGGCGCGACATGCTGATATAGATTTTGCAAGCAAACCATAATAGAATCATACCAATCGCCATCCAGCCGCAAGACCGCGATAGGTTGGCTGGGTTTAAAGGACGGCAAGGTCTCGCTGAACCAGCCCTTGATCATTTTAACATCACGACTACCGGACAGAGCCATGGCGCGTTCGGCAAAGCCAATTTCGGCACTACAATTGTCGTGATAGAGTGGACTGTCTTTATCGGCCTGATAAGCTACGGCAACAGCACCGTCTTTTTCGATATTAGCCGGCGGCAACCCCTCAAAACTGTCGAAGAGAAAATATTGCCGCGCCGAACCCAGAACTTCGGCCATGGCAGCGCTCGTGCCGCCACGCCAAACCCCACATTCTACCACGCAGCCGGCAATACTTCGGCCGCGTTCATGGCACAGCAAGAGATTATCGGCAAAAGTGGTGTTGCCAATCATGGTAAAAGCACGGTATTTGAGGTGCAGAAAGCGATACCGAAGATGGAAGATCGACAGCCAAATTTTGCCTAAATAACGCAGAGCATGATGCAGCGCCCGTTCAAAAAGAAAACCTGGCGTTAAATCTTGCATCTCTCATCCTTGCGCATTGCCTTGGCTAAACTGAAGGCTGCAGT
>CAYOGS010000024.1:0-3066 GCA_964403435.1 uncultured Rhodospirillales bacterium
TTGCTGCTCCGCGTGGCGGAGGCCGTGCATCCCGCCAAGGTCTATGATGTGCTGATCACGGAAATGTTGGTGCAGTGATGGCAGACGGCAAAGAGTTGACCGAAGAAGAGAAAATGGCGGCCGAATGGGCGGCCATGGCGGACGACACGCCGGCGGCGGAAGGCGCCGGTAGCGGGGGCGACGACATGGCGTCTGCCATGGGCACCGAAGGCGGCGCCGCGCGCGTTCTTAGCCAGAACGAGATTGACAGTCTGCTGGGTTTTGACAGCGGGGCTGGTAATAGCGAAAATTCCGGCATCATGGCCATCATCAACAGCGCGCTCGTCAATTACGAGCGCCTACCAATGCTGGAGGTGGTGTTCGACCGGCTGGTGCGGATGATGTCCACAAGCCTGCGTAACTTCACATAGGACAATGTGGAAGTAAGCCTCGACCAGATGACCGCTGTGCGGTTCGGCGACTATCTCAATTCCATTCCGCTGCCCGCCATGCTGGCGGTGTTCAAGGCGGAGGAGTGGGACAATTCAGCGCTGATGATGATTGACAGCGCCATGATCTATTCGGTGGTGGATGTGCTATTGGGCGGTCGGCGCGGCACAGCCGCGATGCGCGTGGAAGGCCGGCCTTATACGACCATCGAGCGAAATCTGGTCGAGCGACTGGTGCGCGTGGTGCTGGCGGATATCAGCGGCGCCTTCGACCCTCTATCACCGGTCACCTTCCGTTTTGACCGGCTGGAAACCAATCCGCGCTTCGCCACCATCGCGCGTCCGGCCAACGCCGCCGTGTTGGCTAAACTCCGCATTGACATGGAAGATCGTGGCGGCAAGATCGAAGTACTAATTCCGTATGCCACGCTCGAACCGATCCGCGAATTGCTGCTGCAGATGTTCATGGGCGAGAAATTCGGTCGCGATTCAATCTGGGAAACCCACTTAGGCAATGAGCTCTTATCCACCGACATGGCGATGCATGCGGTGCTAGACGAGATCAGCCTGCCACTGGGCGACGTGATGAACTGGCGCGTCGGGTCGCGGATTTTCCTGAACGTGAAAGCCGATGATATGGTTGAGCTACGTGCGGGTGACACGCCGCTATTTCGTGGCAAGATGGGGCAGCGCAACGACAATATCGCGGTGCAGGTGGAGCAAAGCAACATTAAGCATCATAAGACGGAGGCGCCGGCCTGATGTCCCCTGATGTCTTCGTGCTGGTCTTGGCCATCGCTGTCGTGCTTCTCGTGGCGTTCTGGGTGGCGTATTACCGTGGCCGCCAGCGGGATAGCAAAGAAAATAGTGGTGCGGACGCCAGCGGTACGACATCAGGCAATGCCCCTGCTGACACCGGAACGCATTGCGCGCATGGCGGCCATGACGCCTGTGCTGCTGACGGGGACGGCGGGTCGTTTGGCGGCGATGGCGGCGACTAAAGTGCCGGATTGAAGGAAGAGAACAATGGAAATCGTCAAGCTGGTTTTGGACATTTGCATCATCGCCGCACTGGCGCTGGCGGTGCGCTATGCTTGGCGTCTCGAAAAGCAGCTGCGCCTGTTGCGTGAGAGCCGTGAGGAGATGGCGCGGTACACTGCCGATTTCGCGCGCAATGTGGATCGCGCCGAAACCGGCATCAAGAGCCTGAAGCTGATGGCGCGCGCTAGCGGCGATGATTTGGAGCAGCTGGTGGAAAAAGGGCAGGCGCTGCGTGACGAATTGCAGTTCGTCGTGGATCACGCCAACAGCATCGCCGATAAAATCACGCGCCTGGGTGGCCAACTGGCGCAGCAGCAGACCAGAGTAGCGGAAAGCCCTATGCCCTCAGCGCCGCCAGTGTCTGCCCCTGCGCTCACGCCGACTGTTGAGCGGCCGTCCTTGCGTGCCGTGGCCGGTGGCGCGGCCACTGCCCAATCGGCTGAGCCTCGTAGCCGAGCGGAGCGTGAATTGCTGCAGGCACTGCAAAGAATGCAGGAGCGCGGTGGATGATCAAAAAACTATTCCAGCCGCGATATTTCGTTCTCGCCATGACGGCATTGGCGTTGGTGGTTCTGGGTGTGCGCCTTGAAAGTTTGGCGCGCGGCTTGTTTGACGGCACAGCATCGTCCAGCATCACGGCGGCGGTAGCCGAAGACGCACCGCCCAAGGTGAGCCTTGCAGTACCGCCTGACGAGGAGAAATCCGCCGCGGAAAAACCAGCAACGGAAAAATCTGCGGCGGCAAGCCAAGATACCCATGCGGGCACTGCCGACAAACCGGAGGTACCGGAGGCGAAAAAAGACGCCAATGAAAGCCATGCCGCCACTTCCGTGCCGCAAGACTTGAGTGAAGGCGAAATGGAAGTACTGAAGCAATTGTCCAGTCGCCGCGCCTTGCTGGATGAGCGTGAGCGCTCGCTGCAGGAGAAATCAGCCATTCTGCAGGCGGCGGAAATGCGCGTGGATCAGAAGGTCAAGGCCATGGACAAACTGCGCGGCGAATTGCAGTCCATGCTGGGACAGTTAGACGAGCAACAACAGACACAGATTGATAATCTTGTTAAGACATATGAAGCGATGAAACCGAAAGAAGCAGCGCGCATCATGCAGACCTTGGAGTTGCCAGTGTTGATGGGCATGATGCGGCAGATGAAGCCGGCCAAAATTGCTCCCATTCTGGCAGAAATGGATGCGCCGAAAGCCAAAGAAATCACCATGACGCTCTCCAAAAACCATCAATTGCCGGATACCAAGGCGGCGCAGTAACGCCACTGAATGCCAGCTTATGTTCTAGCAGCGTTTACTCTTCCTTTACTGTGCCGGTAAGGATTTTTTCAGCAACTTGCGCGACACTGCGTCAAGCCACCACCGCGCATTTCCATCACTTCCCTCGGAATGTCCGTCGTATCAGGCAGGAGACTAGAATGGCCGTTGACATGAACATGAACATCCTGATCGTGGATGATTACAAGACAATGCTGCGGATCATCAGCAACCTGCTCAAGCAGCTGGGTTTCAAGAATATCGAGGAAGCGACCGACGGTAGCGAAGCCCTGCGTAAGCTGCGCGAGGGCAATTTCGGTCTGGTGATCTCCGAT
>CAYOGS010000024.1:3076-9799 GCA_964403435.1 uncultured Rhodospirillales bacterium
AGTGGAACAGGGGGCCGATGACCGGCCTTCAGCTGCTTAAGGAAGTACGCGCCGACGGCAAACTGAAGCCTTTGCCTTTCATCATGGTGACGGCGGAAAGCAAGACCGAGAATGTGGTGGAAGCCAAAACGGCAGGTGTGAGCAACTACATCGTCAAGCCGTTCAACGCCGAGACTTTGAAGCAGAAGCTCAGCTCCGTGCTTGGCGCATTCTAAGCAAAGAGGTTAGGCGCATGAAACGCACCCCCACATCATCCTCGACTGGGCTGCAGCAGCAGATTCAACAGGCGCTAGCCAAAGCGCAGGAGCCGCTGAACCGCGACGAGGTAAGCCATATCATCCGTGAGGTGATGGGCAGCTTAGAGGGTGACTTGTCGACCACCGATGCGAAATTCTACCGCGAAATCGAGGCATTGGCGCGCTATATCCGCAATGCGAAGGCGGAAATTGCCTCCATCCGCCCCAAGGATATCACCAGCGAGCATATTCCCGCTGCCACTGACCAGCTGGATGCCGTGGTGGGTGCAACCGAGGAAGCCACCAACAAAATCATGGATGAATGCGACGCCATCGGCGCCATTGCTGCGCAGCTGCCACCCGAGCAAGGGGAACAGCTCACGGCTGCTGTCACGCGCATTTTCGAAGCCTGCAATTTCCAGGATTTAACCGGCCAGCGCATCAGCAAGGTGGTCAACGCCTTGAAACATATCGAGAGCAAGGTTGGCGCGTTGATGGCTGCTTTGGGCGATGAAGCGGGAACGCCGCTGCCGCCGCCCGCTCTGGCCCAGGATGAAGACCCGGAGAAGAAGCTGCTCAATGGTCCTCAAATGCCCGGTCAGGGAGTGACGCAAGACGATATTGACCGGCTGTTCGGCTGACGCCGCGCCACAGCGCCGGTGCTGTTTTCCGTCTGTATCACCAACCGCTTGTCAGGGCCTGCACTTTGCGGCAGTTTTATGCCATGGCTAGGCTTTCTCCCGTCGCCGCCGCCTTCCTGCTTCTTACCGGCGTCGTCTACACCAGTTCCTGCGTCAACGCAGCCGAAGCTCCACCCACGGTGGCGCTGCGCGGCGGCGCGCATTCTGGTTTTGACCGTCTGGTGTTTGATTGGCCGACGGCGGTAACCTATAAAATTAAGCGCGACGGCACAGTGGTAACGGTGCAATTCGCGCGCGCGGCGCGGTTCACAGAAAATGGCATGCGATGGGACAAGTTGCGGCGCATCACGGCGCCGGGCATGGTCGAGCAAGGTAGCGGCTACCGTTTCAGTGTCGCCGCTCGCGCCAGTATCAAGGCATTCCGCAGTGGTACGGCGCTGGTTGTGGATGTCAGCGGTTCACCGGCAGCTACGACAATTCAGCCATCAGTCGTTGTTCCGGTGGCACAGGTGGAGGAGCCAATCAAGGGCGCTATGCCGCCCGCTGCCGTTGTCAGCCAGGCGTCGAGCCAGAATCTGGCACCATTGCAACTCATGCCGATAACCAGTGCTGCAAGTGCGGTGCCTAATAAGTCAGGTGAAATACCCCGCGCCCGCCAAGCGCTGGACGATCTTGACCGTGCGCGTTTGCGTGAGCAGGCGCCACCACCACTGGCCGACAGTGTCGTGCCGGTACCTGCTGCGGGGCAGCCGCCGCAATTGCTGGTACAATTCAATCCAGGAGTACCGTTGGCACTGGCGGCCTTCATACGTGGTGGCTATGGCTACCTTATTTTCGAGCGCAAACTGGCTCTCGACAATAAAGCGCTTATCAGTGCGTCTCAGGCCGCGCTTGTGCTACAGCCCCTCAATTTGGATAAAGCTACGGGCTGGCGTTTCGCCATGCCGCGCGGCGCCGATCTGCGTGTAGATCGCAACGGCAACAGCTGGCGCATTTATATCGCGGGTGATCGGCGACAGGTTCCGATTACACTAGAGCTGCAGGCTGAACCCAATTATCCGCTTGGTGCTCGCCTATTTCTGCCAGTTGTCAGCCCGCCCCCGGTCGTTTCGTTCACTGATCCGGTCATTGGTGACAGGTTATCGGTGGTGCCCTTGCTCAACCCCGGAGATGCGTTGAGCAAGTCACGTTTATATGCAGATTTGAGCCTGCTGCCGACAGCACAGGGTTTAGTCGTTGTCCACCGCAACGATGCCCTCGCGGTGCGCCAGGTGCCCAATGGCATCGAAATAAGCGCTGACAACGGCCTGCGGCTATCGCCGGCACAAGATACCGGCTTAGCGACACGCACCGCCGATGTCAGCCGTGCAGGTAACCAGTCTACCTTATTTGACTTCGCGCGCTGGCGCGGGCGTGCGGGTGAAACTTTTACCGATGCGCGGCAACGCTTGATGCAGAATATAGTAGATGTGCCGGAGGATGAGCGCGATCGCGCCCGCATTGCGTTGGCACGACTCTATTTTGCCTATGGCTACGCGGCGGAAGCATTGGCTTTGCTCAATTTCGTGCAGGAACGATTGCCGGATTTGTTCGCACGGCCGGAATATAGTGCATTGCATGGTGCGGCGCAGATTCTTGCCAATAATCCTGCTGCCGGCTTAAAAGATTTGGCGGGGCCGGAGCTAAAAACCGCCCCCGAACGTCCCTTGTGGGAAGCCTTGGCGCTGGCGCAGTTGCGCGACTATCCGGCGGCGGCAAAACAGTTTAATGCCACCATCCATCTGATTGATAATTATCCGACACCAATTTTTGCGCGCTTTGCTTCTATGGCGCTGGAAGCGGCCGTGGCCAATGGCGAGGTGACGAAGGCCGATCAATGGCTCGAGAACTGGCGTCTCGGCAAGCAGCACCAGGAGTTTATGGATTCAGCGGCGGCGCATTATCTACAAGGCGTTGCCTATTATGCTCTGAAGAACAGTGAGCAAGCGGCCAAGCATTGGCGTATTGCGGCATCAGGGCATGACCGTCTCTATCGCACGCGAGCTGAAATCGCGCTGGTGGACTATGATTTGGGGCGCGGCAAGCTGACGGCGGCGGCGGCCGCGCAGCGGCTGGAAGGGCTGCGCTTCGCCTGGCGTGGCGACGCGTTAGAATGGGAAGTTCTGCGGCGGCTGGGTCTGTATTATTTCCAGGCCAACAAATTTCGCGATGGCTTCGTCAATCTTGAGCGCGCGCGGCGGCTCTATCCGGATATGCCTGGCAATGAGGAATTGGCTAAAAAACTCTCAGATACCTTCCATGATCTGTTCACGACAGATTTGGGCAACCAGCTTTCTCCTCTGGAAGCATTGTCGCTCTATCAGGATTATCGCGGCCTGGTAACGGATCCGGCTGTGGCGCGGCCGATTATGCAGTCGTTAACTGGACGACTAGTGCAAATTGACTTGCTGGAACAAGCGGCGCTGCTGCTGCAGGATTTGATGCGGAACACCAGCGGCGAAGATAAAGCGCGCATCGGCGCCCGACTGGCCGGCATCAGCCTGCTAGATAAGCAGCCAGACAAGGCGCTAGCCGCTTTAACCGACAGCCAGACCGAGGGTTTGTCGGAGAATCTACAGCAAGAGCGCCAACTCCTGCAGGCGCGCGCCTTGATTGAACAGAATCACAACAATGAGGCGAAAGCCATCCTGCAAACGCGTCATGACGATACGGCACTGCAATTGCTGGGGGATATCGCCTGGCGTGATGGCGACTGGGCCGAAGCGGCGCGGGTGTTGCGGCAAAGGCTGGGTGTTGCAGGCAGTGAAACCTTATCGTCCGATATGGCGCAGTTGGCTGTGCGCGCCGCTACTGCGCTCGCACTGGCGGGCGACCAGGCTGGACTTGAGCAATTGGCCAAAGATTTCAACCCAGCAATGCGTGCGACGCCGCAATATCCGGTTTTTGCTGTGTTAACCGAAAGCCAGGATGTCCAATCTCTGCGTGAGATCGCGGCACGGGTTGGCAACGATAGTGCCGCCGATTCTTTCCGCAAATTCCTCGAACGATACCGCAATGCCTCCGGCGCTGCGCGGGAAGAAAAACCAACCGAACCGGCAGCGAAGGCACCCGTCACGCCGCCCTGACGACATGGCTTTGCTCGCCAAGTCCGGTCCCACCCAGGGTCACGGTTTCCCCGATCTGCAAATAGCGCGGCGGATTCATCCCGCGTCCGACGCCGGCCGGCGTTCCTGTGGCAATCACGTCACCAGGTTCCAAGGTCATGAAGCGGCTGCAGTAGGCAACGAGCGCGGCCACCCCATAGATCATATGTGCCGTGGTGCCGTCTTGCACGCGCTGGCCGTTAATGGCCGTCCACAGTTTGATGTTCTGCGGGTCGGGCAGGGCTGAGGTCAGGAGCAACCAAGGTCCGAGCGGGCAAAAACTAGCGGCGCTTTTGCCTTTGGTGTGCTGCTGGCCGCCATGCTCAATCTGAAAGGCCCGCTCAGAAACATCGTCAAGTAAACAGTACCCCGTGATGTAATCAAACGCCGCTGCTTCCGAGACATTGACAGCGGTACGACCAATGACGACACCAAGTTCAACTTCCCAATCCAGTTTTGCTCCGTCCTTGGGCATCAGTAGGGGGTCATGGGCACCACAGAGTGCCGAGGTCGCTTTCAGAAACAAATGCGGCTCGGTCGTCGGGCGTGAGCCGGTTTCAACCGCATGCTCGTGATAATTCAGTGCGATACCGATAATTTTCCCGACGCCGGCCACACAAGCGCCGAAACGCGGTGTGCCGCGCACCAACGGCAGGCTAGAGCAGGCGCGTTTTACCAAAGCGCGCAGAAAATCCGGGGCCAATGTGTCCCCGCGCCAATCCGTGACCCAAGGCCGCGCATCGCGCAGATTGTCGTCGCCATCGATAATGCCGGGAACTTCTTGTCCAGGCAGGCCAAAACGCACTAGTCGCATCAACGTCTCCTGCCTTGGCTAAGCCTGACAAGCATCCAACAGCGGCAGAATGGCAGTAAATCATAGAATTTTCAAGAACTTGGCCAGATGCTCGTGCGATGCTTTCCATTTCCCTTTATCAGCAAACTGCATTATATCAGTCGCGGCGCTGGCCTTACCGCCACTCAGCCATGCGGCTGGCTTGCGACCATTCCTTTAGGGAGAAAGCGTGATCATGGCGCCGAGCGCGCACCCTGCCTTGCTGCCCGCCGGCTTTGCCGACCTGTTGCCGCCCCGTGCCGCACAGGAGGACGCGCTCATCCTAGCCATGATGCAACTCACCCAGTCGCATGGCTATGACCGCGTATCACCGCCCTTATTGGAGTATGAAGACAATTTGCTGTCTGGGCCAGGCGTTAGTCTTGCTGCCCATACTTTTCGTTTGATGGATCCGCTCTCCGGCCAGATGCTCGGCTTGCGGGCGGACATGACAGTACAAGTGGCGCGCATCGCAACGACGCGCCTTGCAGCAGCGCCGCGACCACTGCGCTTGGCTTACGCCGGCCAGGTGGTGCGCCAGGGCAATAACGAACATCGGCCAGAACGCCAAAGCGGACAAGTAGGGCTGGAGTTGATCGGCTCGGCCAGTCCGGCGGCGGACGCGGAAATCATTTTATTAGCCTGCCGCTGCCTTCAGGCCGTGGGCATCACGGAATATACGCTGGACATTTCTTTGCCGACCCTGGTCAGCGGTCTCTGTCAGGCCCAGGGGCTGGATGCGGCTCAGACAGGGCAGCTGCGGCAATTGCTCGACCGAAAAGATCATGCGGCGGTCGCGGCTCTGAACCTCCCACTCACGCCGTTACTACTCGCGCTGCTGCGGTTGAGCGGGTCGTTGCCGGCGGCTTTACACGGTCTCTCGCAATTGACCTTGCCCGATCCGGTGCAGGCGGAAGTCGCGCATCTGAGCGCAGTGTGGCAGCTACTCAAGGGACAAGCCGATATCGGGTCTATCATGCTTGATCTCGTCGAGTTTCGCGGCTTTGAATACCACACCGGTTTAGGCTACACGCTATTTGCCAACGGCAAGGGCGGCGAGTTGGGGCGCGGCGGGCGCTACCATTCCAAAGCGCGCGGCTCAGTGGAGCCTGGCGAACCGGCCACCGGCTTTACCTTCTATAGCGAAAATTTGCTGGCTGCGATGCCGGAACCGCCGCCGCCGCGCAAGCTATACTTGCCGCAAGATGTGCCGGAAACGCTCGCCGCAACACTGCGTGCTCAGGGCTATGTTACCATCCGCGCCCTGACGGCGGAAACGGACGTGCAAGCGGCGGCGCGCGGCCAAGGCTGCAGCCATCTGTTGCAAGACGATCAACTGGTCAAGATAGGATAGCAAGCATGAGCAATGTGGCGGTCATCGGCGGCCAATGGGGCGACGAGGGCAAGGGCAAGATCGTGGACTGGCTGTCCAGCCGCGCCGACGTCGTGGTGCGGTTCCAGGGCGGGCACAATGCCGGTCATACACTGGTGATAGATGGCGTGGAGCATAAGCTCAGCCTGCTGCCCTCTGGCGTGGTGCGGCCTGGCAAGTTATCCTATATCGGTAACGGCGTGGTGGTTGACCCCTGGGCGTTCTTCGCTGAAGTGGAGCGCGTGGCGGCTAAGGGCGTGCAGGTATCGCCGACGAATCTCCGCATCGCCGAGAATGCAGTCCTGATTTTACCGGTGCATGGCATCGTTGACCGCGCGCGCGAGGCCGCTGCTGGTGTCAAGATTGGCACCACGGGGCGGGGCATCGGCCCGGCCTATGAAGACAAGATCGCCCGCCGCGCAATTCGCCTCTGCGATTTGGCAGATGCAACTTTGCTGCGGGCCAAGCTGGAACATTTGCTCGCGCATCATAATATCTT
>CAYOGS010000024.1:9809-13058 GCA_964403435.1 uncultured Rhodospirillales bacterium
GCGTGGAGCCGGTCAAGGCGGACGAACTGCATGGGCAATTGCTTGAGTTGGCCCCGCGGTTGCTGCCCTATGCCGCGCCGGTCTGGAAACTGCTGGACGAAGCGGCGCGCGCTGGTAAGAAAATCTTGTTTGAAGGCGCGCAGGGTACGATGCTGGATATTGACCACGGCACTTACCCCTTCGTCACCTCCAGCACCACCGTAGCGGCCAACGCCGCTAGTGGCGCCGGCATCGGGCCGCATCATATCGGCACGGTGCTCGGCATCTGCAAGGCCTATACCACGCGGGTCGGATCCGGCCCGTTTCCAACCGAGGAACTGAGCGAGATCGGCGAGCAAATCGGCGCGCGCGGTAAGGAGTTCGGTACCGTGACCGGACGCAAGCGGCGCTGCGGCTGGTTTGACGCCGTGATGGTACGGCAGGCGGCGCGCGTCGGTGGCATCACCGGCATTGCGTTGACCAAGCTGGATGTGCTGGATGAACTAGCAGAAATCAAAGTCTGCACCGGTTACCGCTATCATGGGAATGCATTGGACTACCTGCCGGCGGCGCAACCGGTTCAGGCGGCGCTGGAGCCGGTCTATGAGACCTGGGAAGGCTGGCAACAGCCCACCCGCGGCGCCCGCAGCTGGGCGGAACTACCGGCCCGTGCCGTCAAATATGTCCGCCGGCTGGAAGAACTTGTGCAAGTTCCGGTGACATTGCTGTCCACCAGCCCGGAGCGCGAGGATACGATCTTGATGCAGGACCCATTTGGGAATTAGTGGCCTACAGCGCCGGATTAAGCGCTTCTTTACCACGAGACCATCAGATTAAGGCTTTATACACCGCACTGGTGCGCTCAAGCGCCGGCAGAGCCTGGGTCATGACGGAACGGCAACATCACGAGGAGGGAGGCTTTATCGCGCTGGGCGGCAAGTGCCAGTTCGCGCTCGGCATGCCATTGTCGGCCTATGACGCGGTGGGTGGCTCAGCTTTCGTGGCCCGCATGCGCGGCTCTACGGCCACCGACCTGATGGCCATTCTGTGCCGTAACGGCTACACGCCGCGCAACGAAGCGGTCAACGCTCTGCGCCGCATTGATAATCCGGCGGTGCTGCGGCTGATAGACCATGGTGTCGTGGAATTGCCGGACGGCCAACGCTGTTTCGGCTTCGCACTCGAGCAGCCGCAAAATCCCCGTCTGTGGGCATCGCTGGACGAAACGCGGCCGCCACTCGGAGAGGATTTTATTAATACGCGGTTTATTCGCCCGTTAGCGGAAGGTCTGCATGCCATGGCCGATGCCGGCGTCATGCATGGCGGCGTGCGCTTGACCAACATTTTTTGGCGGGAGAGTAGTACGAACGCCCCGGTGCTGGGTGAGTGTGTCAGCGCGGCGCCGGGCATCGGGCAGCCGGCGTTGTTCGAGCCGCTGGAGCGCGCGCTCGCCCAACCTGCGGCGCGCGGGGTGGGCAGTAGTCAGGACGATATGTATGCCCTCGGCATCACTGTGCTATTGCTCGTGCTGGGTCGCAATCCTTTCAAAAACATCGAGGAGGCCGCACTACTGCGCCAACGACTGGAGCGCGGCAGCTTCGTGGCCATGACCGGCGAGCATAAACTGGCGCCGAGTCATGTCGAGCTGATGCGGGGCTTGTTGCAGGATGATCCGGCGCAGCGCTGGACGCCGCATGATTTGATGCAATGGCTGGGCGGACAACGGCTCAGCCCGAAGCAGTCTGACTTTAACCGGCGCGCGACCCGTGCGTTGAGTTTCATGGGCAAGGATTATACCCAAGTACGGCCCTTGCTGCCGCAATTCTGGGCGAATGTCACAGAAGCCTCAAAACTGATTCAGAGTGGCGAACTGGATCGCTGGTTGCGCCGTTCACTGGCTGACCAAGAGCGCGCTGACCGCGTGCAGGTGGCGCAGGAGATGCTGAGGGACGGCGGTCGCTCGGCACAGCAGGATGAGCAGCTAGTGACGCTGACCGCCATTGCCCTCGACCCTAATATGCCTATCGCCTATCGTGGCCTGATGATGATGCCGGCCGGTGTGGGTGGTGCGTTGGCCGAAGCCATGCGACAGGGCGGCAACTTACAGGCGCTAGCGGAAGTTATCGGGCAGAAATTCGTCGGTTTTTGGATCAACCAGCAATCTCATGGCAAAGCTGATCTAGTGCCGCTGGCGCAAACCTATGACCGTATGAGTAGCCTGCTGGAACGCACCGGCTATGGCCAGGGGTTAGAGCGGGTAGTCTATGAACTTAACCCAGCTTTGGGTTGCCTCAGCCCACTCCTGCGCGGCCAGAGCGTCATTATGCCACGCGATCTGTTGCCGGCGTTGGAGCGCGCGGCGGCGCAGCCCAATCGGCCACGCGAACCAATAGACCGGCAAATCGCCGCCTGGATGGTTGCGCGCGACCGCATGGCGGAAAATTATCTGCGTGGCCTCGGTAGCAGTCAGGCGCTGCCGCGCATTCTCGCTATGCTCAACATGTGCAATGGCTGGCAAGAAAAACACGGGCCAGACAAAGTGTCAGCGCTCTCCGGCTGGCTGGCGGCTTCGCTGGAGCCGTTGACGCGGCGTTTCTACAACCGGAAGACACGCACCGCGGTAGCCGGCGCGCTGCAGCAGGTGGTGGCTGGTGGCAAATTGCGCGACCTAGCACGCATTTTGGATGACGGCGACATGCTGGCGCGTGACCAAAAGAGTTTTGCCGCTGCACGCCAGCTCTATCAAATGACACTGCAGCAAATCGCTGTGCTGGAGCGGCAACGTAAACATCATGACGAGGTGGCCAAGGTCTATGGCCGACCAGCGGCAACCTATATCGCCTGGGTCATAGCGGTGATGGCCATGGTTTTCACCATCATGCGCAGTTTCGCAGGTTAGGAGGCAAACATGGCCAAGAAAAAGGCGGCGGCTGGCGATAAGCCCGGCAAAAGTGGCAAAAGCGGCAAGAAAGGCGGGGCCGGCAAAATTCTGTTCGTGCTGATGATCTTTCTGGTCACCATCTGGTCCACTGCCATCCTCATCATTCCCGGCATGCTCCCCACTTTCGTGGCACTTATCACCGGCAAAGACCGTGAAAAAACGCTCGCGCTCACCATGGGCGCCACCAATTTTGCCGGCTGCCTGCCCTTCGTTCTGCAACTCTGGAGCATGGGGCAAAACCTGGACAATGCCCTAAAGATCATGCGCGACCCTATGACCTGGCTGGTGATGTTGTCCTCGGCCGGCGTCGGCTACGCCATCTATACGGT
>CAYOGS010000025.1:0-2795 GCA_964403435.1 uncultured Rhodospirillales bacterium
AAATCATGCTGCTGGGCGAAGCACCGGGGGCTGACGAAGATCGGCAAGGCAAGCCATTTGTTGGGCTGAGCGGTCAGTTGCTCGACCGGATGCTGGCCACCATCGATCTCAGCCGGAAGGAGAACGTCTTCATAAGCAATGTGATTTTCTGGCGCCCACCCGGCAACCGTTCTCCCACCGAGGCGGAAATCGCGGCCTGCTGGCCGTTTTGCGCCCGCGCCATCAGCTTATTGCAGCCCCGGCTGCTCATCTTAGCCGGCGGCATCGCGGCCAAGACCGTGCTGCGAACCACGGAGGGGATTACCCGCCTGCGCGGACGCTGGCAGAACTATCAATCGGAAGATCCGAGTCTGCCACCGATTCCCACTTTGGCGATCTATCACCCGGCCTATTTGCTGCGCCAAGCCGTGGCAAAACGGCAAGCCTGGCAGGATTTGCTGCAAATAAAAGACCACCTGATGAAGTCTAACTTATTGAATAAACAGTGAGTCAAACAATAAAGGTTAACGGCAATTAAATAATGCGCTTGCTTCAGCCGGCACCAGAGGTTAAGGCGCTGGTCATGCAACACGCCCTGAAAGGTGTAGTGCGCTGCGGAACGCTCATCGGCACGGCCATGGGCTTCCTGCTCTGTTCCACCCTCGGAACAGCTTCGCGCACCGCCGCCGCTGATGTGCATCTTTCCATTTCCCCGCTGCCGGTCACCGGCAGCGGTAATGCGTTTGATTTGCGCTCGGTGGGTTTTGACCTGCGTCGTGGGGCGCAAACTGAGCCATTATTACAGCTTTTCCGGCAGGAACTACGAGACCTGAAACCGAATACAACCCAAGACTGGTTGACCGGAAATCCAATATTGTCAGCGGAAGACATTGCGCTCTATCGCCGTTGCTTTGCCTTGGCACAAGCCGGCGACCGCTCCGGCCTCTTGGCGCTGATGCCGGCCATTCAGAACAAGGTGCTGCTCGGCACGGTCACAGCACACTTCCTACTGGCGGCCAGCGACAAAGCCGGATATGGCGAACTGACGGCTTGGCTCACGCATTACCGGCACATGCCCGATGCCGATAAAATTTATGCACTGGCGCTAGCGCGCCGCCCGGCAGGAGCAGCCGCGCCTTTGTCTCCCTTGGCACCAAAACCGGTGCAAGGCAAATTCGCCGAGCAAGGCCGCAATGGATTTATTGGCGCCGAATTTGCTACCCTGCCTGAATCAGATACGGATACCCCGCCAACCGGACAAGCCGCGTGGGATGCCGGCCTGCAAGCCTGGCGCACTGGTAATATCGCCGAAGCGGCTGACGCATTCTCGGTCATGGCCACCACGCCCGGCCTCGGTGCTGGCGATGCAGCGGCTGCGCATTTCTGGCACGGCCGCGCCCTAAAACAATTGGGCGTGAAATCTGAAGCTACCGCCGCCTGGCGCAAGGCGGCGGCTTATCCACACAGTTTCTATGGCCAGTTGGCGCGGGCGCGCCTCGGGTTAAAAGACGATTACCGTTGGGACATGCCAGTGTTCAACGCCGACGGGTTAAATGCCTTGGCCGCCATGCCGGCCGGCCGACGGGCACTGGCTTTGCTCCAAGTGGAAGAACCTGCCGCTGCTGAAGCCGAGCTCCGGCGCATCGCTGTGCGTGACATGGCGCCACCCGTGCGCCAGACCGTTCTAGGTTTGGCGGAACATTTTCGCCTGCCGGTGCTGGCCATGCAGCTGGGCAGCCTAATTAAACACCCGGACGGCAAATTGCTGAGTGCCGCGCTCTACCCCTTGCCGCCTTGGCAGGCAGAAAATAGCGACCAAGCCCTAATTTACGCAGTGATGCGGCAAGAGTCCGGGTTCAATCCACAGGTCGTCAGTCGCGCTGGGGCGCGCGGCTTGATGCAACTGATGCCGGGAACCGCCCGTTATCTGGACGCCGCAGCAGCGCCGCAGATGCTCGCCGACCCGACCTTTAACCTCAAGCTGGCGATGCGTTATATGGACAGACTGGCAGTGATGCCCAGCATCAAGCACGATCCGCTGCGCCTACTCGCAGCCTATAATGCTGGCCCTGGTAATCTCCTGCGTTGGCAGCAAGAACTCTCGTATCAGGATGATCCTCTGCTGTTCATCGAGAGTCTGCCCCTGCGCGAGACGCGGCATTACGTGCAGGATGTACTGAGCAATTACTGGATTTATCAATCCCGCCTAGGCGTCAAGCGAGTGACCCTGACGCAGCTGGCGCAAGGCCAATGGCCGAAACTACCCACGACAAAGCTGACGGAAACCATATCAGCAGGCATGCTGCATTTAGCAAGCAAGTGACCTTGCCGCTCTTTGTTGCTATAACGCAACAATTCCCGGAATGATTCAGGTTCAGCGTTAACACAATGACGGCTAAGTCCTTGAAAAACAGCTTCGCAAGCGGCTGAAATTCACGGATTCAGCCCTTTGAATTGCTAGACTCCGGTGCCGCAAGCGAGTCATGATGATCTCAGATAATCGGGTCAAAATCATGTCCGTCTTCATCAGCCAAAATTCCTTGCTTCTCGCGCTACTGTGCGTTCTCGGCAGCGCTGTTACTTTATCCGTTCCGGCGCAGGCCGTAACCAGCGAAGACAGTGCGGTTGTGTTGGGTCAGGCTTTGACTAACGACACCGGCGAGGTGCTTTACAGCCGCGATCAGCAGGCCGGCGGTCTCAGCCTGAGCAGTGTACGCTTCACCGGCCGCAGTTCCGGCAATACGGCTTTTTCCAGTAGCCAGGCGAACGGGCAAGGACTGCTGACGGAGCAAAATGACAAATATGCCGAATTACTC
>CAYOGS010000025.1:2805-8981 GCA_964403435.1 uncultured Rhodospirillales bacterium
GGCACCGGCCTGCCCATCCACCCCTATGTGGGAGCCGGCGCGGGACTGGCACTTTATGAGCCCAACAGCAGTCTCAAGCAGGAGGGCAGCGCCGTGCCGCTGTTTCGCCTTGGCGGCGGCATCGTGGTCAAATTGGGACCGGATTGGGACTTGTCTCTCAACTACAAGGCTGGTTACAGCGGCAGCGCGCCGAGCGGCAGCACCTTCACCGGACGAGCACAGGAATCGGTTGATTTGCACGCTCTGGATATGGGGCTGAAACTTAAATTCTGATCGCAGCGCCCAACCGGTTGATAGACGAAAAAATTCCATAAAAACCAATATATTACCGCAGACAAAAGCCTTGGCTGCCTGGGCTTGATGGGGTATTCTGTCGTGCTTTGGCGGCACGACGATTCGCCGAGCCAAAACCAAGGAATTGTGCCCCATGACTCAGGCTGCGAAACAACCCATGACCGATGCCAATGACTACGGTTCTGATGCCATCACCGTGCTGCGCGGGCTGGAAGCCGTGCGCAAGCGTCCGGGTATGTACATTGGCGATACAGATGACGGCAGCGGCCTCCATCACATGGTCTATGAGGTTGTAGACAATGCGGTGGACGAGGCGCTCGCCGGACATTGCACGAATGTCGAGGTCCAGCTAAACGCCGACGGTTCCTGCACGGTACGCGATGATGGTCGCGGCATTCCGGTGGATATTCATGCTGAAGAAGGTGTTTCAGCTGCCGAAGTGGTGATGACGCAGTTGCACGCCGGCGGCAAATTCAACCAAAATTCTTATAAGGTCTCCGGCGGGTTGCATGGCGTCGGTATCTCGGTGGTCAATGCGCTGTCCTCTATTCTTGATTTACGCATCTGGCGTCAGGGTTCGCAATGGGAGATGCGCTTCCGTGACGGTGCCGCCGAAGCGCCACTGAAAGCCGTCGGCGCCAGCGACAAGCGCGGCACGGAAGTGACCTTCCTACCCTCCCCCGCCGTGTTCACCAAAACGGAATTCGATTTTGCCACACTGGAACACCGGTTACGCGAATTGGCGTTCCTTAATTCTGGCGTATTGCTGACGCTGACCGACCGGCGCGGCGTGGAGCCCAAGACGGTGGCGATGAAATATGATGGAGGACTTATCGAATTCGTCCGCTATCTCGACCGCGCGAAAACACCGCTGATCGCGGCGCCCATCGCCATGCTCAAGCAGGACGGCAATGTCACAGTGGAATGCGCGCTGCAGTGGAACGACAGCTACCACGAGAACATGCTGTGTTTCACTAATAACATTCCACAGCGCGACGGCGGCACCCACCTGGCAGGGTTCCGCGCCGCACTCACGCGCTGCATTAACGCCTATGCCGAAAGCAGCGGCATCGCCAAAAAAGAAAAGGTGACGCTGAGCGGCGAAGACGCGCGCGAAGGGTTAAGTTGTGTCCTCTCCGTCAAGGTGCCAGACCCGAAATTCTCGTCGCAGACCAAGGACAAACTCGTCTCCTCCGAAGTGCAACCTGTGGTGGCCGGCGCGATCGCGGAAGCGCTGAGCGCGTGGCTGGAAGAACACCCCAGCGATGCCAAACGCATCGTCAGCAAGGCAGCGGAAGCGGCAGCAGCGCGAGAGGCGGCGCGCAAGGCGCGCGAGCTAACGCGGCGCAAAGGCGCACTCGACCCCAATTCACTGCCCGGCAAGCTGGCGGATTGCCAGGAACGTGATCCGGCGAAATCCGAACTCTTCATCGTGGAAGGGGATTCGGCGGGCGGTTCGGCCAAACAGGGGCGGTCACGCCAATTCCAGGCCATCCTGCCGTTGCGCGGCAAGATTTTGAACGTGGAGCGCGCGCGCTTCGACAAGATGCTGGGTTCGGCAGAAATTGGCACGCTCATTACTGCCATCGGCGCTGGCATTGGGAGAGAGGAATTCAACCCCGACAAAGCGCGCTATCACAAAATCATTATCATGACCGACGCGGACGTCGATGGCAGCCATATCCGCACTTTGTTGCTCACCTTCTTTTTCCGGCAGATGCCGGAATTGATCGAGCGCGGCTATCTCTATATCGCGCAGCCGCCGCTCTATGGCCTAAAGCGCGGCAACAGCATCCGCTATCTGAAAGATGACAAGGCACTGGAGAATTATCTGATCGCCACCGGCACCGAGAATGCGACGCTACGCCTGCATGACGGCAAGGTGTTGGACGGCGTGGCGCTGCGTGCGCTGCTGGAACAGCTGCGTGGGTTGCGGCCGCTGCTGGCCGCGCTCAACCGGAAGCTGGATCAGGGCAATCTCATAGAGCAGGCGGCAATTGCTGGTTTGCTTAATCCAGGCAGCCTGGCGACGCCGGAGCGCGCGGCACAGGCTGCGGCAGAACTGGCGGCCCGCCTGCTAAGCATCGGCGAAAACGGCTGGCAAGGTGGCGAGGGCAAAGACCAACTGTTGCTACAACGGACCCGCCGCGGCGTGACACGCGAATACCGGCTTGATGCCGACACGCTGAGTGCCA
This sequence comes from uncultured Rhodospirillales bacterium, assembly GCA_964403435.1. Lineage (GTDB taxonomy): Bacteria > Pseudomonadota > Alphaproteobacteria > UBA9219 > RFNS01 > JAGOHT01. The sequence continues at coordinate 5,295 of CAYOGS010000025.1, forward strand.
TGGAAGCGCGACGGCTAGACGGCATGGCCGTGCAATTGCGGCAATGGTTCGCGCTGCCCGCATCTCTGAGCCATAAGGGTAAGGACGAGATTCTGACGGGACCGATGGCGCTGTTGGATCGGGTTTTGGAACTCGGGCGGACGGGCGTGACCATCGCGCGCTACAAAGGCCTCGGTGAAATGAATCCGGAGCAATTGTGGCAAACCACGCTCGACCCCGCCAACCGCTCCCTACTACAGGTGAAGGTACAGCATGCCGACGCGGCAGAGCAGATTTTCGCAACGCTGATGGGCGACATCGTGGAGCCACGTCGCGATTTCATCCAGGAAAACGCGCTGAACGCCACAAATATTGATGCCTAAACAGAAAATAAAGTAACGCGACGCCCGCGCAGCGCTATGGCGGAAACAAAAGGCAAGCGAGGATAGGATTTTCGCAGCTATTATTCTTGGGGCAAGCAGTATCGCTGGCATCTTGCTTTCATCTTGGCAAACGCCTTCCCTACGAACCAACCTCACCTATCGTCTCGCAGCGATTCACTTCGCGCCAGGCGCTACAACGTAGGGGTATGAATTTTAAATAACACATTGTAAGGAGCCGGCCAGCATCTCAAGAACGAAGACGATAGTGATTTGGCCAATTTACAAAGACAACCTCGCAACATGAGGCTCAAGTTTCTTGAGTAATTTCCCTACAAGAGCAGATAATTTTCAAAATTTAATAAACTTGCACATCATATCCCTTTAATGCTGCCAGATAATCTTCCAGGCTGACCAAGCCGCAGCAGGGCATGGCACCGGCGCGTTGTAGTGTTCCGCGCGCCAGTCGCTCTGCCAGGATGATGGCAGGAATGGTAGGAATATGCGGTCCGTGCCCCTGCCGTGCAATGATGCACCAGCGGCGCTGCAAGGGCTGGCCATCATGCCCCTTGCCTTGCAGCAGCACATGCATGCCGCCATCTGCTGAACCGAAACGGTCAAACCAGTTACTTATAGCCAGCAGTGGCGCTGCATAACGCGGCAGGTTAAGCGGCAGGCCGAGACGAACGAGCCATTATAAGCCCCCGAGGGAGAGATGCTGTGGCCCCAGTTCTTAGCCGGCGGAGTACTGAATATGTTTTATGCCGTAGCGTGCCGGTAATAAGTCCAAATCCGGGATGTCACAATTGGCCAGCCAACGCTTCCCGAGTTCAGGATATTCCTGACGATAAATATCCTGCCAGCCATAAACGGGGCGCGTCTGCCCCGGCCAAGGTGCCAGTGGTTTGCCAACATAGCTTAATATTCCCTGCGTGGTAGCCAGGCCGCGTTCCGCTTGCTGCCCAGGGCTGATGCTGTAACGCATGCGTTCAATAACCGCGAACGCGCTGTGCATGGCCTCTACCACCGCCGACGACAGACCCGGCACAGTGCTGGCGCCGCTGATAACAGTCACGTCGGCCGCGCGCGCTAGCGCATCCAGCGCCGTGATGCCGGTGACGAAGGCGCGACCATCCGCCAAATCCACATAATGCACGCCCTGCGCGATGCAGGTTTGCGCGACGCGGTAATCGCTGCCCTGAAATGGACCGCAAGTGTTGACCACAACGGCAGGACGTAGCCGCACCAGGTCCGCATTCCAATCTTTTGTCAGGTCCAACTGTACAGCCTGCGCCTGAGGCAAAGTCTGCACGAACTCCTTCGCCCTGGCCAGATTGCGCCCGGCAACGATAACCGGCACGTTTTTATGTGCCAGCGCGGTAGCGATGCGCTTGCCAAAATTGCCAGCACCGCCGAGAATCAGGACGGATCGGGACATGCCAGCTCCGTGATAGTGAAGCGCCCAGTATATGCGAAGCGAGTACCGAACAGCGGATGCCGCACGTGTGTGAGCATCCTGAAGCTGTTCTCATCTTCCGCCCATTCCTCCGCATAGCCTGCGCCGAAGAAAAGAGCAAAAGGCATAGGCAACGTGCAACCAAATATCCGCCAGACATAGCCGCGATGCTGCAGGATAATTTTTGTGCCAACCCAGTCATAGGCAAGCCGCCAACCGATACCGAAGCGCATATATTCAATCACTTCGCTCCCACCTACCGGCACCATGCAGGATCGGAAGTGCACTGTGCGTTGCGGATAATGGAAACGACGATCAAAGACCAAACCGGCACCATCCGGGGTGGCACTGAAACAAACGGTCACCGGCACATCACGACCGCTATAAGGCACCAGCAGGCCGGTCAGACGGCTTAGCCAACCAACCAAACGGGCCACCTGAATATCCAAATGACCGGTCACTGTCACGCTATCTGCCGTGTCGTCGCGCACGGCATAATGGCGACGTAGCACCGGAGGCAACGCCTCCCAGCTCTTGCCAAAAATCGGCTTAAATATCACTTCTGCCTCTTGGGCGGCACCGACCGGTTCTGCTATCGTAACGACCATGACCTATCTGCTGCTCAAGTGGCTGCACATTCTATCCGCTACCATACTCTTCGGCGCGGGCATTGGCAGTGCTTTTCATATGTTCTTGGCCAACCGACAAAGCGATGTGGCGGTCATTCATGCGGCTGCGCGTCATGTGGTGTTGGCTGATTGGCTGTTCACCTGCCCGGCTGTCTTCCTGCAACTGATCACCGGCCTGCTACTGGCGCAGGAACAAGGCTATCTGCTGAGTGAGTGCTGGATTTTGGGCGGTCTAGCACTTTATGCTTTTGCTGGCCTCTGCTGGTTGCCGGTGGTGTGGATTCAACTGCAGTTACGTGACATGGCGCGCGCCGCTCTCACCAACGGCACGTCGTTAGCGCCGCGTTATCACCAACTCTATCGTTGGTGGCTCATCCTCGGCAGCTTAGCATTTCCGGCAATCGTCGTGGTCTTTTATCTGATGGTGTTCAAGCCAGAGTGCCCGCTTTAGCCCTGCTCAACGTAAGGCAAGGTGCCGGCTGCGACCCACCAGACTGGCTGTTGCCGGCTTAAGTTTGCCGCTGCAGTAGCGGCCGCCGCGCCGTCCTCGAACAAGCCGAAGCAAGTGGCACCGCTGCCTGACATGGCGGCGAATGCACAGCCAGGCAGAGTCTGCACTGCCTGCAAACAGTCGCCAATAACAGGCGCCAGCGCCAAAGCTGGCCTATAGAGATCGTTGCGGCGGGCGCGCAGCTGAAGCGTGAGTTCCGCCAGTGTCGTTGGAATCGGAGACAAAGGCGCGGCAACAGAAAATTCACCTTGCCGCTGCTTGAACACTGATGGCGTGGGCACATGGATACCTGGATTGGCCAGCACGATACCGCAGGCGGGCAGAGCGGGCGCTGGTGTCACTGCATCACCGATACCTTGGAAATAACAGGTCTGCCGGTAAAGACAGCTCACGACATCTTGGCCGAGGGTGCGGGCAATCTCCGCTAATGGCAATGTTTCCGGCGAGGCACCCCAGAATTGCGCCAACGCCAGCATCGTTGCCGCTGCGTCACTTGAGCCCCCGCCGATACCAGAGGCAGGTGGCAAATGTTTTTCTAGCGTGATAGCACAGGCCAATTCCCTGCCTGTGGCTGCCGCCAGGGCGCGTGCCGCGCGCAGCACCAGATTGTCTACATCCCGGCAATCCTGTAGTGCCCCAGCCTGCGATCCAGTCACCCGAAACTGCAAGTCCGGCGCTGGCGCTATATGAACAACATCTCCGATGTCGTCAGCAAACACCACCAAACTATCT
>CAYOGS010000025.1:8991-12912 GCA_964403435.1 uncultured Rhodospirillales bacterium
CGAGGTAGTGATAGCCGTCTTCCCTGCGCCCCGTGACATGCAGGTAAAGGTTAACCTTGGCGGGTGCGAAGCAGGTAATCATTTGCTCGGTATGGGGTTTTTAGTTTCGTCACCGGCGCTTATAATCCGACAAATGACATCTGGCAAAGGCAACATGGGCAAGACACCGGAAGAACGATTTTTCGCACATACGCTGAAGCAGGCCCGGCGTAACCCACCACCGGAGACTTTGCCAGCAGCCTATGTGGCGCAAATGCGTCAGCAAGCTGAATTGCTCACGCGCTGCCCGAGCGAAGTGCTGGATCATCGTCGGGTAAGCACTAAGCTCGCAGCTATTATGGACGCGTTATTTCCGCCCGAGGGGCCCGATCCAGAACTATCAGCGCGCAACCGAGCGATTCTGGAACGGCGATGGATAGACGGTGCCAAACGTAAAGAGATTGCGGCGGAATTTGGCGTGACGGAACAGCGCGTCACTAGCATCGAACATTACGCCTATAAAAGGGTTTTGCCGTATCGGCTTGAATTGCTCAGTTTTCTCGATAATCAGCCAGAGAGCATGAACGTGCGCCCGCTCTATCGGCGCAATCCGCACCTACTGCAACAACCAAACTAAGGATTAGGCTATCTGGAAAATTTCAGGCCAGAAATAGTTCGAGGACATGGTGAACCATGCCCTCGAAAAAAGACAAATCCGTCGAAGCTGCTGGTTAGATACTTGGTCCACTCTTGCCGAAAGCACGCATTACGCGATTCACGCCAGCCGCCTTGGCAACCGTGGTCACGACATCCAGACCCTTTTCAACAGCCGACTTCTCGCCACCCTTGTCTTCGCCGAAACCGGTACGTGACATTGCGCCATATTTGCTCATCTTGCTCTCCCACTTAGATCGTTAAGATTCAAGGTAAACCAGATTCCATGAAAGTAATACGGATTCTTCATCGTCTCTGGTCTTTTCAATTATTTCAGTGTGTTAGAACTCTAGCGTGACCATTCGCCGCAGCGCGGTCGAGTGGCAGGCGTCTTATGTTGTGCCAATGCTTGACCCCATCACCATCAAGGAGCGCGTGCTGCGCCACGACCGCGCCGTTCCGCGTTATACCAGCTATCCGACCGCTCCGCAGTTCCAGGCGGATTTTCCGGCTGCCACGCAAACGACTTGGCTGGATGGTTTGCAGGACGGCACCGCGCTCTCGCTCTATGTGCATATTCCTTATTGCCCACAGCTCTGCACGTATTGCGGCTGTTTCACCCGCATCACAACCCGTTATGCCCCGGTCGAGGATTACCTGCACCTGCTGCGGCGCGAAATTCAACAGATGGGCGCACGGCTTGGCCAGAAGCAGCGCGTGACTCATCTGCATTTCGGCGGCGGGTCACCCACCATGTTACTGCCGAAAGATTTCGCGTTGCTGGTGGCCACACTGCGCGAGAACTTCAGGATCACAGATGCGTCGGAAATCGCCGTTGAAATTGACCCACGAGCCGTAACAGCGGAGCTCGCGGCTGTGTATGCCGATGCCGGCGTCAACCGCATCAGTCTGGGAGTGCAGGACTTCGACGACCAAGTTATGACGGCCGTCAATCGCCGGCAACCTTTTGAGGTGGTCTATCGCGCGCGGCAAATGCTAGGCGAGGCCGGCATCGCCGCCTGCAATCTGGACTTCATCTATGGCCTGCCTTACCAGACGGTACGCAGCCTGACACGCACAATGGATTATGCGCTGCTGCTCAACCCGCAACGCATCGCTCTCTATGGCTACGCGCATGTACCGTGGAAGAAGCGCAATATCCGCCTGGTCCCTGAAGCAGCACTACCGGACGCCAGTCTGCGTTATGATCTGTTCCAGACGGCCTCTGGCGTGCTGGAAAGCGCGGGGCTGGTACCACTGGGTATTGATCACTTCGCGCGTCCCGACGACCCGATGGCACTGGCTGCCGCCGCGGCGAAACTGGGTCGGAACTTCCAGGGCTATACCGACCAGGCGCCGGACGCGCTGCTGGGCTTTGGTCAGTCCGCCATCAGCCAATTCCCGCAGGGTTATACGCAAAACACGCTGGATAGCGGTACCTATGAACAAGCCATGCTGCACGGTCAGGCAGCATTGGCCAAAGGCTATGCTTTCAACGGTGAAGACCAGGCGCGCAAGGCGATTATTGACAGCCTCATGACCATGCTGCGCGTGGATGCGGCCGCCATTTGGTCAGCGCACGGGCATGCCCCCGCCACACTGCGCGCCGCCCTGTTGCGATTACAGCCGCTGCAGCAGGACGGATTGCTGACGGTGCAGGACGGCGTTATCAGCCTGCCCTTGGCAGCGCGGCCGGTCGTACGGCTTGCCGCCGCTGCGTTCGACGCCTATCTTCCTGCCCAGGAGGATACACCCCGCCATGCTCGCGCTGTCTAAGAAGAAACCACGCCGCACCCAGGCCGCAGTGCCGGAGAGCGATATTCTAATTGTCGGCGCCGGACCTGCCGGTTTGAGCCTGGCTAATCTGCTGGCCGATAGCGGCTGGCGCATCACGCTCATTGAGCAGCAAACCCGCGCCGCTCTGACACGGCCGGCGGACGACGGGCGCGAAATCGCGCTCACCCACCTCTCGCGCCGCATCATGCAGCAGGCCGGCATGTGGCAGCAGCTACCAACGGCAGCGATAGCGCCCATCCGCCACGCCAAGGTGGCGAACAATCATCTGGGCTATCTGCTGCATTTCGATCACCAAGAATCCGGCGAGCCTCAATTGGGCTTTATGGTTGCCAACCACGCCATTCGCCGAGCCGCCTGGGCTGCAGCGCAGTGCCACCCGAACGTCACGGTTTTGACCGAAAGCAGCGTGACGGCAGCCAGCACGGATGCTGACATGGCCTGGGTGAAGCTGGCCGATGGCCGGCAGTTGCACGGGCAATTGCTCATCGCGGCCGACAGTCGTTTTTCCAGAACCCGCTCCATGCTGGGTTTTACCGTGCGAGAACGCGCCTTCCAACGCAGCTGTATTGTCACACGCTTGGCACACCGCAAAGCGCACGATGAAACAGCGCTGGAATGTTTCTTGCGCGACCATACGCTGGCAGTGCTGCCACTCAATGGCCAGCAAAGTTCCATTGTCATCACGGTGAATAGCGAGCAAGCGGAGGATTGGCTACAAGCATCGGACAACGATTTTGCGCGCCGCGTGGAAACGGCTCTGGACGGTCGGCTAGGTAACATGCGTTGCCTGGGCGCACGCCACCATTATCCACTGACCGGCATTTATGCACGGCGTTTCGCCGGTACGCGCTGCGCCCTACTAGGCGATGCTGCCGTGGGGATGCATCCGGTCACGGCGCATGGTTTCAATTTCGGGCTGCGCGGCGCCGCAACCTTGTCTAAGGCAATGTTGGATGATCGTACGCTTGGTCTGCCACTGGGCGACGGTCACGCCCTAACTGTTTATGACCGGCAGCACCGCCAAGCCACACTGCCGCTGTATGAAGGCACCAATATTCTAGTGGAGCTCTATACCGACAACCGCGCACCGGCACAGCTGGCGCGCGCCGCGCTGCTGCGGCTCGGCCAGCATATCGCCCCCGCACGCCGCGCCATCATCGGCCAACTGACGGAAGCAGCGGCGTGAAGATGAGCCTCATGCACACCGCACTGTTTCCTTAACCGGCCCGCCGTTCCAGTTCCTCAGCGGCGAAATCTTATTTGCCGATATTTCCAAATTGGAAGTGGCCGGGCCAGCACGAAATAATTCAATAGTTAGTGACGCCACAGCGTGCAGGGTAAAGTAGATGGTCGAAGGAAGAAGTTCAACAGACGAGCCTCTGTTTCGACTCTACTTCGTCCCTGGAGTTTCAATTCAGATTACACCTGAGTGGATAGACATGCTCAGGAAAAATCGTTGGTGTCTCCGGCATCGTATCGCCGGAAACTGTG
>CAYOGS010000026.1:0-2863 GCA_964403435.1 uncultured Rhodospirillales bacterium
GCTGATCCAGGAGCTCTCGATTGAAGTCCGCAAGAATTGGCTCGAGCAATGCTTCGCTCTTTACTGGTTCAATATCGCAAACTATCAAACCTGGGGGCTGGGATATTAAGACTGTAAGACGATCTATAAAGCGATATGCAGCCTTCTGCACAGCCTCAAGCCGATAGACGCTGGCATCAAGTTCGAGCTTTCCCATTTTTACCTCAAAAAAAAGCCGGCCTAAGCCGGCTCTATTGCCTGTGCGCCGTGTTAGTACCGGCTTGAAGAGTGCGAACTGTGCGACGAGTGTGACGAATGCCACGCCATCAGTTGCCCGGTCTCAGCAGATTTCTTCAACAAGAAATCGTAAGCATCGCCAGTGGAGGTGGTAACCGCAACATGCTCCGAATCTTTGATCGCGGAATTAACAGATTCGCTGACGGGCGGTACGGACAGTTCTGATGTCGGGGCAGTCGTAGCCGTGGCGGCATTCGCTGCAAAGCCTGCAGAAACCGCAACGAAGGTATTCATAAATTTCTTCATACACCCTCCGAATCTATTTGGGATATCTCGAAAATATCTCGCTTCGTCTTCAGCGTCAATAAGTCTTTAGTACTATCTGGTCTCAGATTGAGCTTTAACGCAGTCTTCGCAAAAGGGGTAAAAGCCCCTTCCAGCTTCTTTTTTGATCACCTGAAATTGATCGAAATTTGCTTCTACCAGTGACTTTTTTACAAAGTCTCCTGCGTACAGCTTTACCCCCCGGCGCTCAAGCACCCAAGTATCAATGTACTCTTTGATAGGTACGTAATTTTGGCGAAATCGAGGGTCCATATCCAAATCTGCGATCCACGCGTGATAAGCACGAGTGGCGATAAAGTCAGGCTGGATATCGGAAAAAATGTATTGATGGAATGCTTCTTTGTCCATAGTTGGCCGCGCCTCACCAAGCGCCTCAGCAATAGGGCGATTAACCAACATACCAAGATCAATGACTTGAACACGGTCCAACCAGAGGATTCCACCGACATCTGCAGTGAGTAGAGAGGGGCGGTCTCTTCCTAGCATGGCTCCCCAACGCTCAAATATCTGGCTACGCTCCTCAACCTCCGTTATTGAAATTGTCGGGCGATACAAAAAGGCCTCGTAACGTAGAACAGCAGCGCTGGCCGCATAGCAAACGATGAGTGTAGCGACAACAATCCTTGGCTTTGCACTTCTAATACCTGTTAGTGAAAGAGCCAACAAAAAATATACTGGTGGAAAAACGAGCGTCGCTAGGCGGTTTTCTGGCATCCAATCAGTTGGGAGCAAAACGACCAAGACCATCGCCGTAGCGAACATCAGAACACATGGGCGCAGTTTTTCGGCGTGACCATTTTTCCATGCAATGATTGCTAGCACGCAAGCCACTAGCATCCCCCAGCTCTGCACAACATCACCGAACACTGCGCTTGATAGGCTATTCCATTGCTTAAGGACGTAGGGGTCTAAGAGCAATAAGGCTCTCAATCTGGCTAAGGTTACACCGCCTTTTGCCAAGTAAGTGTTAGGAACTAGCGCGCCAAAGTATGACCATCTGAACGCTTCATAAAGCAACGCAGCTACAAGCGGAATGGCACAAGCTATTAGTGATGAATTGATCTTCTCTCTACGAGAAAACCCTGACGTCATGAAGGCAACAAGGGGGAACAGTGCAGAAAAAACAATGCCCTCTGGGCGGGTCAGAGCAAGAGCGGCACAAATGAGTCCCGCTTCTACAGCAGTTCTTCCTGAAGGATCCCCGATACTAAGCCGCATTAGGCGAACTAGGAGTTCAACTCCCAGTAGAAGCGTTAGGCTGTTTTCTAAGCCAGATTGCGCCCAAATCGTTACCGATGGCTGAAGGACAAGCAATAGGCCAGCAACCCAGCCGAAAACTGAGTTTGTAGCTTTCCTTGCAACCGAAGAGATTCGATAGGCAGCGGTTGCGACGAAAGTGAGAGCTAGTAGTTTTGTACTTAAAACTACGTCTGATAGCCAAGTTACCGGAGATAGAATCAGTACCCATAAAGGGTTGGAAAAACCCTCAACAGGAGAAGCATTAACCTGTGCGATCAATCCGTTGCCAAGCCAAAGATTCCGGGCATACGCAAAGGAAATTGCTGCGTCATCAACGGCCCAGCTACGGAGGACCCATGCCTGCACTGCCAATGAGCATACGATCAGTAAAAAAAAGATCGATTGACTTGCCCTTAACATGACACGGCTATTCATAAACGCTTGAAAAAATTTATGGGGTAATTGTCGCCAGACTGAATCGCCTTGGTTTCAGTAGACATTCACCATGTCCTGCAAATCGATGATCTTGTAGGCAACTTACTTCACCATGCTAAAACCAAGCCAAGTACCAACTCCGACCCCAATCAAATCCGAAACAATAAAGGCCGGGTTACCGCTGGCCACGGCAATAACTCCACCTATGATTGCTCCGACAATTACCCCGCCTTTGCCCTTCGTAATCACACCCCCAATGATGGGCGGAAGAGCGTGTGCTGCTGCGATTCCTAATACTACCAAGCTCATTTAGTTACCTCCTTGTTTTTGCTTAGTGTGCTACTTCTATCCGCACCGCTCAATATGACAAAAACAGTGCGCTAATGGCTTGTCTGTCCGAGGTGATGACAATCAAACGAGTAGGGCCGGTAACGCCCCCCCCATCGCGGAATCGAAGGAAATGCCAGATTGCTCGTTCAGAATCAGATCATTTTTGTAGAGTACGTTCAGTACGCTCCATCCGTCTGCATCGGCCCGGAATCTGTAGCCACCTTGCGCAACCGCTTTTCTAATCGTAGCAGTCGCTGTTTACTTACAGCCGAGTGGCTGCATTGGCCAACTTCAGGCC
>CAYOGS010000026.1:2873-12884 GCA_964403435.1 uncultured Rhodospirillales bacterium
CCCCTATGTAGCTTGCTAAGACCCCTTTACTCGTACTCCGGAACCCCCTATCTCGATTGCGTGACACGGCGGGCAGATAGCGCCCAACTGCCGACCTTTGCCTGGGGTCCGGCGTGGTAAAAGCACTCACAACATCCTCGTTTGGCAGATAGCCAAGCTCGCCGGCATAATACCGCGCGGAGGATGTCATGATCATTAAACCACCCGACGACCGCAGTAAGCGGCTGCGCCTGCTCGAAGATCTCAGAAACTCCGACCGCCTCGACGATCGGCAAAAAGACTGGCTGCGCAATGAATATCGCCGCTTAGCCCCGGGGCTGGCGGGCGAGCTCGATGCGGTGCACTACATTGATTCCGCGTATCGTGATGGCCCGAACCACGCCGTGTTGCATGATTTACGGCTAGAAGTCGACGGGCACGTGGCGCAAATTGATCACCTGATCGTCAATCGATTCCTGATGTTTTTCTTGCTGGAAACAAAGACCTACAACGGCAGCCTAGAAATCAACGAGCACGGAGAGTTCTCGGTGGAGTACTCCGGCGAACGGCGCTATGGCATCGAATCCCCGCTTGAACAAAGCCGCCGCCACGAACCGATCCTTCGCAAAGTCTTGGAGCAACTGGGCATTACCGGTCGGGCGGGGACTGAGCCGACCTTTATTCATGTGGTCATGGTGCATCCGAAAGCGATTATCAAGCGCCCGCCTGCTGATAAATTCGACACCAGCATGGTCATCAAAGCGGACCAGTTTAGAACCTGGCATCTCAACTACGTCGACGCCATGAGCACCGGCACCTTCTTGGCCAAAACGATCAACTTCCGCGGTCGTGACACGGTCCAAGAATGGGGGGAAAAACTAAAGTCGGTCCACCGCCGAACCGACCCCTTGGCGCTCCCGACCTTTATGAAGCCGAAGAGTGCCGCTACCGCCCCGACAAAAACACCCACCAGCATCGCTGCGCAGCAGGCTGCGCCGACCACGATCGCCGCTGTAGCGGCGCCACTGCCGACCAAGCAGGTAAGAAACACAAAGCCAGCTTGCGCAACTTGTGGCAAACCCCTCACCGCGAAAGTGGCAAAATTTTGCCAGGACAAAGCGGCCTGGTTTGGCGGTCAGCTCTATTGCTACGACCATCAGGCTGCGGCCAAAAAAGTGTAACGCCGCCCACACTGGATACCCCTCGTGAACTTTGAGACGCTGGCCGAATTTGTGAAGCACCGGATGCGGATGTCGCACATCTATCAGCCGCTCATGCTGCTAACGCTCCTGCAAAACGGCGGCGTCAGCTCACGCGAAGCGATTGCCCGCACTTTCCTCGCACACGATCAAAGCCAGCTCGAGTATTACCAGTTGATCACCAACAACATGGTCGGCAAGGTGCTGCGCGGCCATGACATCGTGCGCAAGGACGGCGATACTTACTATTTGAATGGTTGGGAATCGCTCAGCCCGGAGCAGGTGGCCACGCTCATTGTGCTGTGCCAGGAACGGCTCAAGCGATACCTGTCCCAGCGCGGCGATCGAATTTTCGAACATCGCCGTAAGTCGGCGGGCTACATCAGCGGTACGCTGCGCTACGACGTCCTCAAACGCGCCGGCTTTCATTGTGAGCTCTGCGGCATTGCCGCTGACCGCAAAGCGCTGGAAGTCGACCACATCGTGCCGCGCAACCACGGCGGCAGTGACGACCAGAGCAATCTGCAAGCCCTGTGCTACAGCTGCAATGCGATGAAACGCGATCGCGATGCAACCGACTTGCGCGCGGTCCGTGAAAGCTACGCGCACCGCGAGACCGGTTGTCTATTTTGCGACCTGCCGAGAAACAGAATTCTTCACGAGAACGAACTGGCGCTGTGCATCGCTGACGGTTTCCCCGTGACCCCGGGGCATAGCTTGATCATCCCGAAACGTCACGCGGCCGACTACTTCGCGCTCCATCAATCGGAAATCAACGCCTGCAATGCGCTGCTGCAACGACAGCGTGCCGAACTCCTCGCCAGCGACGCCTGTATCAGTGGTTTCAACATCGGCATGAATAACGGCGCCGACGCCGGACAGACGATTTTCCATTGCCACATCCACCTCATTCCCCGCCGTCAGAATGATGTTGAGCGCCCACGTGGCGGCGTCCGTCACATCATCCCCGGAAAGGGCGAATACTGAATCGCCCCAGAATTTGTAGGCGCCTTGCACGACTGCATTTCTACTCGTAGCGAGCGTTGTTTTACTTTCAGCCGAACGACAGCAATGGCCGATGAGCAGATGCTTCGAATTCCAAATACAGGAAACGGGCAGAGTCCTGCTAAATTCGCTTTCCCGCCTTCTTAACGCGACGGAACATTCCTTCGCCTCGCTCGATCATCGACAACATCTGAGCGGCCTGTTCATCCCCCTTGGCTGCGGATGATCGAAGGATCTCCACAGCTCGCGGAAGATCAATCTTTACCCCTGCCTTTCCCGTCGCCAGAGCCATACCGAGAGTAGACAAAGCCTCTTCGTACCCTGCTGCGACGGACGCTTCCAAGCATCGCACGGCCGCCGGCCCATTCTCGGCAACACCATGACCAAACAAATACATCGTTCCGAGTATGGCCATTGCCCGTGGATTTCCGAGTTCCGAAGCCTCCGACATTAATGGTGCCGCCTTTACGTATTCCTTGGCACTGTAATAGCCGAGTGCTTCGTCATACAACATGTCGGCCTTGGCCTTTTGTGCCATACCAGCGTTGATGTTAATGAGGTGACTGAGAAATTTGAACAACGCCTTCGTCCTTCATCGATCAATTGTGTGCGTACTGTCTTGTCGCCACTTACAGCAGAACAGCACGACGCAATAGGCGCTCACGAAAGACATCAGTAGCGAGTACACCAGAGCGATTGTTACGGGATAGTCCTTCTGACCGGATAAAACATATATCCACATATAAAGCAGCCAGAAGATGGGCGTCAGCGGTATCGCGAGGAAAAGGCGACGGGGCAGATTCATTCGCTGTCCTAATGGCTATGGCAAGGCCAGCGTATCGGTCACCGCCAACCGCCGGAAGATGACATTGGTGCTGGCGAGCGCAGACCACGATCGATTCGCTGTCGTAATACCGAAATACAGCGTGTCCAGAGCAGTTTCTGGCGTGCTGGCAGGCACGCAAGAGACAGCATGAAGAAACTGCTCATTTGACGTCACGTTCTCTGTGAACAATGTGGTGACGTTACTCAATGCCCTGCACGAAGTCGGGTTTGCATTGCAGCCTGCATTGGAAAGCGTCCATGCCTTTACCAACGTACGTAGCAGCTGTGCAGGCTGAGCGAAATCGATCGTGCCCGACACGGCAGCGGTGTTGGGTACTGACAGGGTGACGGTGGCACCAGAAATCGCCGTGACTAGAGCTCCTGGAGCGATGCCGGTGCCCGAAACCGCCATACCCACCGCAATACCGGCTGAATTTGTCACCGAGATCGAATTTGCGCCGCTCGAACCCGAACCTGCGGTCACCGGGAGTGACGTTCCGCCAAAGATGAGCGGCCCGGTCACGGCAGCGGTATTGGCTGTCGTCACCTCGACGTTGGCGCCGTTGATCCCCGTCACACGTGTCCCGAAAGCGACCCCGAGGCCATACACCGTCATGCCTGTACGGATCTGAGTCACGTCGGGCAAAGCGATCGTCGTGCCGCCTGCGGCGCCAACTGACGAGGCTTTCGTAGTGCAGTCTTGCGGATAGATCTCCGACCGCATGCTGTGAAAGACCGTCAGGCCATTCTGCATGAACGGGATTGTACTGACTGGAGCGAAGGTGATTGAGCCACTGACGGCACCTGTATTCGGGACAGACAGCGTGACCAGCTTGTCATTGATACCGACAACGGTAGCGCCGGCCCCAATATCCACACCGGAAACGGCCATCCCGTGAAGCACACCAGCGATACCCGAGGCATCGGTGATCAATATTGACGACTGCCCCGATACGCCCGTCGCCGTTTTTGTAACACCGGAGAAGAACGGGGATATGCGGCTATCGCATGGCAGGCCGCTACCGACAATGGCGCAATCAGTCGCCTCGGCGGCGGTTCCATCATGCTTAACTCCGCTGAAGTCGACCGTCAGATGAGGGCGCGACGGATCTAGCGCCGTTGGCACAACCGGTGGGCCGGGGAATCCGGTGTTTGAATAGGTATCGAACTCGACGGCAAAACGGTACGGGAACGATGTCGCAAGAGTGCCGCCCGCCCATCCGAGATCACGGCGAATTCGACCGCCATCGGCAAACTGAACGGTTCCATTGACCGGGCCTGCATTGGGCATGTCGAGGGTCACAATGTTGCCGACAACCGCTGACACCCTCGCCGTCGGATCGACACCTGGAACATAAACGGCCATTCCGACTTCGATACCAGCTGTACTCCCAACGGTAATCTCATTCGAGCCGACAACGCCAATCGCGTTCGTCGATAAGGCGTAAGTTGTTCCGCATGTCGTATTGTTTGGTGCAGGATATGCGCCCGAGAGGAAACCGAGCGTAAAGCCCGGAAAGCGATCGATAGTGTCGAAATTAGCTGAAAATTCCAAATATGCGATGAGCGCATTTCTTCTCGACGGCGTCTTGATATCGAGACGCAACGGCCACCACAGGCATGATCCGTAAGCGCCAAGCCCGGCGCCTCCTTCAATCTCGGTCTCTCCATCCGCCGTAACAGCAGTAAATTCCTGCCCTGATGTGCCCGACGTCATGAAATGCGGACGAAGCGGATCGGTGCTGGGAGATGTCATGTCCGTCGTCGTGGAGGGCGAGAAGGAAATCTGCTCGGGCCAATCTCTCGCGCCCAACTTCGACTTTGCGAGCAGATCCGCAATCGTGACGTATTCAACGATGTCATCGTTGTGAGCTGTGCTACCCGGCGGAACATCTTTCTGACTCAATGCACCC
Organism: uncultured Rhodospirillales bacterium; assembly: GCA_964403435.1. Lineage (GTDB taxonomy): Bacteria > Pseudomonadota > Alphaproteobacteria > UBA9219 > RFNS01 > JAGOHT01. Next base: position 7,795 of record CAYOGS010000026.1, read on the forward strand.
ACATAGAAAGATACTGGTGACGCCTGTGTATTGGGGTAATCCGCAGCATCGGTCTGCGGCAGAGTCATTCGGGTGCCTGACGGCATGTAGCCGCCCAAACCGCTCTGACCGTGGCTGATCAAGACGAATGCAACGTTTGATACCGCGTTTCCATAGTTCGATACCGTTGAGCCTTTGTGCATGGCACCGAAGTTAATGAAGCTCGGTTCAAGGGTGTTGTGGTTGGTGTCACATAGCCCCGTCGTCGCGACTGGCGGGGTTTCCGGTGTAGAACCATTGTTCGTGTCGCAATCGACGGCAGATGCACCCTTGTTTTGCGTCAAGCCCAAGGCGTCGTCATAAACGCGGTAGGAAATCAGCCGTCCCCACTCGTCCGTAACATCTTCAACCTTCAGTCCCAGAGCAGCCCAAGGCACGACGCCAGCATCTGACCCACAGTTGCTGATGGGGGTAGTCAAAACCGTATTGCCATCGGGAAAGCCATAGCCAGGAGAGCCAGAGCCAAGCGTGGGGTTCGCGGGACACGGTAGTCGTTGATGTACTGAAGAGAAGGAAATCAGTGCATCACTGATTCTGGAGAGCGTTGCTTTGGTTTTTGTCTGTTGCCCGCTGAGAAAGCCGAGCGTCATTCCGGTCTGGGCGATCAGGACCGTAATTGCGACAGCAAATAGCGCACCAATTACCGCCATCAGTATGTAGCCGGACTGGGGGCGTCGGTACTGCATGGCAATCAATGTGCGCGGGGACCGAGCTGCGCCTTGTTGACAAGGCTGATGACCGATACGTACGCAACGATGTCATCGAAATACGACGTTGCGTCGCCAGCTGTTCGATAAGGGGCATCATTGAGCGTCGGGGTGGCCCCGCTGGTAACAGTCAATGCCGCCGTATTCTGGTTTACCGCTTCCAGATTGCCGGGAACCCCGACTGCGGCGGTTCCGAGCACCCCCGTAACCGGCACAAGGGCACCATAGCGGTTTTCACCGTGGCTTATCAGGACGTAGGCTGCACCATTCGCTGCCGTGGAATCCATGATGAGAGCGACCCCATCAGAGACATTGAGGCCTTTGTTCGCCAGATATTGCGCGGGAGCCGTGTAGTTACTGGCCACAAACGAGCCACCGATGGCGCTGGTATCGCATCTTCCCGCAGCCGCCGCCTTGGTTCCCGCCGGGTCACACGCAGACATGTCCAGTATGTTGTCGAGGGTCAGGGTGTAGCCGACACGATAGGCAATTTGGTTGGCCCAAGCGTCAGTACCATCGGCGGCACTCAACCCGAGCGTACGCCACGGTACGACACCAGATGCCTGGTTGCTTGTGCAGTAGCCCGAGCCGTCACGCGCCTCTTTTCCAGCATCGACGTGATCAAAGGCGAGCGTGCCATTCGCGGGGCACGGAAGGCGCCGATTTGCCATGGTGAAGTTGACCAGCGCGGCCTGAATATTGGCAATTCGCTTTGTCGTATTGCTACGGTTTTCGCTGGTCATATAGGCCGTGCTGACCGGCATGGCCAATGCGATGAGCAAGCTAACGATCACGAGGACGATCGTCAGTTCGGTAAGCGAAAACCCGCTTTCTTTACGCATGGGTATCTGATTCGGTATGTATTTTGGCTACTTCTCGATAATACTCCATTCGCAAGCCTACTCTTGGTAACCGCCGCATCGCGGCACGATCACCGCCGTTCTTTTTTAGCAAATTGAGCGGAACTTGGCCTCCTCCGCACTGCAACCACTTGGAGTTCACTTTCAATATCCAGTCTGGAAAACGTAAGACAAAGCCCAAATCCGGGATGTCCTACCTTCCTTCAACGCCTATTTTGATCTCGTCGCCAATCCCATGGCGCTATAGCACCAGCCTCTCTCCACATCCCCCGTTGATTATCTCTGGCCTCTTTCTCGGCTGCCGAATACAGATGTTGGTCGGACTTTGACTGCTCCTTCGCATACGCCCGGTACCACCAGGCCATCCCGGCCCTGATCTGGGCAAGATTGGCATCAACACCGCTGATTATTACCTTGCAGACCTCCCGCTTGTTGCGATCGACCTTAACGCAATCCGCCTCGATGTCCTTTCCAAACACCAAATCCGAAAGATGCTGCTTCGATCGTTCGCCAAACGGTTGGCGCTTCTCCGGCGCATCAATCCCTGCCAGACGGATCTTGTGTTTACGCCGGGAGTCATCAAGAACAGTCAGGGTATCGCCATCGGCAATCGCCACCACACGGCCGGAATAGGTTTCTGCATGTACAGCGCTAGCCAGCAGACAGCAGGCAACATAAAGAATTCTCATAAGTGAAGCGTACCGACCAAGGTGCCAAATAGAAAAGAAATGTCGAGAACGACCTAGACGCGACTACGGAGCTTTCCCGAACGCATCCAAGGCGGGATTTCCCCGCTATCGAGCACCGGCGTCACCCACCATTCCTGCGCCACCTCCCGTGTCCGATTCAACCCATCCGACGATGTCAGTTGCTCACCTCGTAGCAGGAATCCCGACCGGGTCATGCGAATAAGCTTTGGATTAGCCAGAGACGGGATTGCATGGATCGACTTTGCTTGTCCTTCGATCCAAACCAAATGGGCCAACATGAGGATGCGCCCCTGATCACTGTGCTCGGGCTCTGCCGGCAGGACAAATAGGTGACCGACGACTCGTTCCATGGCGAGCACCTGATCGCGCTTCAAGCGGCAACCTTGGTGAAAAAGTTCAGATACGGCACACAGCATTGTGATACTGTACGCGCATACAGTATATGTCCGTCAAGCAATGCCTCGTATTGTTTTTCCATGTGCTCGCTCTACGAAATCCCGACCCCCAAAACTCAGCTGAAGGTGCGCTTCAGGCTCGATGCGCTCCCGGATGATTTTGAAGGACGCGATATCCGCCCCACGAATCAGGCACCGATCATCCGCGTCGTTGAAGGGCAGCGGATCATCTCCTTCGCCCGATGGGGTCTCATTCCTTCCTGGGCCAAGGATGAAGCGATTGCCAAGCACACCTTCAACGCCCGTGCCGAGACCATTAGCGAGAAGCCAAGCTTCCGTGCTGCTTTCAAGCGCCATCGCTGCATCGTGCCCGCATCCGCCTTCTATGAGTGGCGAACTATCCCCGGCCAGACAAAGAAGCAGCGCCTTCGCTTCGAGGGAGCCGATGGCCAGCCGCTGGGTCTTGCCGGACTCCGCGAACGCTGGAAGCGTCCTCAGACGGATGAGGTTGTTGAGAGCTATACGATCATTACCACCCGCGCGAACGGCTTCATGGCCCCGATCCATGACCGCATGCCCGTGCTGATGTCGGACACCGACATGGACATCTGGCTCGATCCAGAAGAGAGCAACCTGCTACTGCTTGCCTCCTTGCTGAAGCCAGCGGCAGAAGATGCATTAGTGCTGGTCGAGCCGCAGGCTCCCCCCTCAAAATAGAACCACGCAAAGACAGCAAACGCCAATCATCGAGAATCCCATGGCCAAGTCGCTTCCCAACGCCACACCACAACTCAATCGCCTGCGTGCCGCCGCAGGCCTGATTCCGATCATCGAGGACGGGCTACGCAAAGGGACGCTGACGCCTGACCGCGCCTCCATCATGGCAACATTCTGCGCCTGGGCGCATGACCATTCCTGCGAGGAAGCGGATACCCAGGTGCTGGCCAAAACCATCAGCGATGGACTGGAGCGCATCGAGGCGATGCTTGCCGAGCATCAGGAGCAGCCGGCATAAGCCTGTTGTTGTCCCCATGATGCGCCGCATCGCCCATCTCGACATGGACGCGTTCTTCGCGTCCGTCGAGTTGCTCCGCTATCCCGAACTGCGCGGCCAGCCAGTGGTGGTTGGCGGGCGGAGCACGCAATCACCCATGCCTCAACCGGATGGCAGCAAGCGCTTTGCGCGCCTGAAGGATTACGTTGGCCGCGGTGTCATCACGACCTCGACCTACGAAGCGCGGGCACTCGGCGTCTTTTCCGGCATGGGGTTGATGAAGTCGGCTGCCCTCGCCCCGGACGCCATACTGCTGCCAGCGAACTTCGATGCTTACCGAGACTATTCGCGACGCTTCAAGGCAGCCGTTGCGAGCATCGCACCCAAGATCGAAGATCGTGGCATCGACGAGATCTATATTGATCTCACCGATCTCGACGAAGAGACCCGCCCGCTTGCCGAGCGAATCAAGCAGTCAGTATTCGACGCGACAGGGCTCACCTGCTCGATCGGCATCACTCCGAACAAGCTGCTCTCCAAGATCTGCTCCGACCTTGAAAAACCCAATGGCCTGACGATCCTCAGGATGGAGGATGTCAAAACGCGGATCTGGCCATTGCCAGCGAAGAAGATCAACGGCATCGGGCCGAAGGCCACTGAGCGTCTGAAGAAGATGGGCATTAGTACGATCGGCGAGCTGGCCGCCACTGATTCGGCCGTCCTTGTGAAACACTTCGGACAGAACACCGGAGAATGGCTAAACCGGGTGGCACACGGCGTCGATGAGCGACCTGTAGTCACCTATTCCGAACCCAAGTCGATCAGCCGCGAGACGACACTGGAGCGCGATCTGCATGCGAAGAAGGATCGGGCTTCACTGTCGGACATCTTTACTTCGCTGTGTGAACGTGTGGCCGATGATCTGAAGCGCAAGGGCTACGTGGCTAGGACTATCGGGATCAAGATCCGGTTCGAGGATTTCTCGACGGTGACAAGGGATCTCACCGTGCAGGGTATTGCGAGCGATGCGCAGGAGATTCGGAAGGCGGCAGGGGAATGCCTGAAGCGAGTAACGTTGGAGAAGCGGATTCGGCTGCTAGGGGTTAAGGCGAGTTCTTTGACGACGTTGTCGAATAGCGACTCAACAGAGGAGGCTCAAAGGGAATTTGTATGGTGAGTGACGAGAATACACTGCCGAGCTGATGTCTGCTTCTCGGCCAATCCGGTCATTGGCTCTAACCTAGAAATCAGGCAGCAGTCTGCCGCCTACCTGCCGTTCAGCCTCAAGCCGAGGCGAAAGGCAGCTTTTCTGTCCAAGGAACGCGAACTCCCGACCCAAAGCAGACCTCCGTGGCAGACAAAATCTACCTTCCGGTGATCGAAGC